>SLJA01000310.1 GCA_007135355.1 Wenzhouxiangella sp. | reverse complement strand
CATGAGTACCGGGTTCGTCACAAGAATGGTCAGCTTGTCTGGCACCGTTCGGTGGTGGCGCCGGTGCGCGACCAGACCGGCCGTGTCACCAGCCTGGTTTGCAATGCGCTGGATGTCACCGGCCTGAAAAACGCCGAGGCGCAACTGCAGCGCGAAGCGGACTTGACCGCGCTGCTGGTGCGCTTGGCCAGCGAATACATTAATCTCCCGGTTGATCGACTCGACCCCGCAATCGACCATTCGCTGGATGAATTGGCGCGTTTCGTCGGTGCCGACCGCGCCTACGTGTTTGCTTACGATCATGTAGCCCAAACGGCCACCAATACCCATGAATGGTGCGCCGACGGCGTGAGCTCGCACAGAGAGGATCTGCGGGCGCTGCCGATGGCGCAACTGCAGGATTTTTTGCAGCCGCATCTGGTCGGAGAGCTGGTACAGATCGCGGATGTGGCTGCTTATCCACATCAACCCCTGCGTGAGCTGCTGCAGTTTCAGGGTATCTGTTCACTGATCGCCGTGCCAATGATGGACGGGTCCGACTGTGTCGGATTTGTGGGTTTCGATAGTGTCCGGCAAAAGCGCGCGTTCAGCTCCGGCGAGATTCACTTGCTCCGCGTGTTTGCCCAGATGCTGGTCAACATGAAGATTCGTTCTCGCGTGCAACAGCAGCTTGAGCGAGAGCAGCACCGGCTCAATGACATCATTGACGGCACCGATGCCGGGACCTGGGAATGGGATCAGCAGACCCAGGAAATGCTGTTCAACGCTCGCTTCGCGCGCATGATGGGTCACGATTCGACCGCGACCTTGCCAACAGACAGCCGCGACTGGATGTCCCACGTGCACCCGGAGGACTTTGAGTCCTCGATTCAAGCGCTGGTCGGTCATCTCAAGGGCGAGACGGCCAACCTGGAAGTTGAATTGCGTCTGCGGCATGCGCAGGGCCACTGGGTCTGGCTGTCGTTGCGTGGGCGCGTCGCGGCGCGTGAAGACAACGGCAGGGCTCGCCTGATCTCGGGAATTGCCATCGATATCAGCGACAAGAAGAAAGCCGAAGCCGACCTGCGCTTGGCGGCCAGTGTTTTCACCCATTCTCACGAGGGGATTTTGATTACTGACCTGGAGGGTCGGATCATTGACGTCAACGAGTCCTTCAGTCGTATCAGTGGCTACACGCGCGAAGAGGTGTTGGGCAAAAATCCGCGCATTCTCAATTCCGGGCGTCAATCGCCGGCCTTTTACCAGGACATGTGGCGCGCGCTGGAGCAGTCCGGCTACTGGACCGGCGAAGTCTGGAACCGTCGGCGCGATGGCGTCGAGTATGCGCAACGGCTGACAATTTCAACCGTTCGTGACAGTCACGGCCGCGGCGTGCAATATGTCGGACTGCTGTCGGACATCACAGAGCAAAAGCACTATCAGCAAAACCTTGAACGTCTCGCCCATTTCGATTCATTGACCAGCCTGCCCAATCGAGTCTTGATGGGTGAACGGATTCGTCAGGCGATGACACTTTGCCGGCGGCACGGCCAGCTGATGGCGCTGGCTTATATGGACATCGACCATTTCAAGTCGATCAACGAATCCTGCGGTCAGCACGTGGGTGACAAAGTGCTGCAGGCGGTTGCCGCTGGACTGGAGCGAGTCGTGCGCGAGGGCGATATGGTGGCCCGGCCGGGCGGAGATGAATTCGTGGTTTTGCTTACCCATCTGGAGGGCTCGCATGACCTGGATCAAGCGCTGGACAGTCTGCTGGCGGCAGTCGCGCAGCCGCTGAAAATTGGTCGGCTGTCATTTGATCTGAAGCTCAGTGTAGGTGTGACCACGTACCCTCAACGCACCGAGCTGGAAGCCGATCAATTGCTGCGTCAGGCGGACCAGGCCATGTACGAAGCCAAACGGGTCGGGCGCAACGGTGTGCGTTACTTTGATGCCGAACTGGAGCAGGTGCAGCGGCGGCGTCAAGAGGGACTGCAGCGCCTGCGCCAGGCTTTCGAGCAGCGTGAATTTGTGCTGCAATATCAGCCAAAGGTCAATTTGCGCACCGGCAGCCTGGCCGGAGTCGAGGCACTGATCCGCTGGCAGCATCCGCAACGTGGCCTGCTGGCGCCTTCCGAGTTCCTGCCTCTGGTCGATGGCGACGAACTTGGACATCAACTGGGTAACTGGGTCCTGGCAACGGCGCTGGACGACCTGCTGCATTGGCATACTTTGGGTCTTGACATCGCCGTTGCCGTCAATGTCTCCGGCACAGCGCTGCTGCGCGGCGATTTCGTCGAGTCGCTGCGGCGTGAACTGGTAGCTCGACCAGCGGTGGACCCGAGCAAGGTGATCCTCGAAATAGTTGAAACCAGCATGCTGGAAGATATTGACCAGGCCAACGAGAGAACGCGGGCCTGCGCCGAGCTGGGCGTGCGCTTCGCGCTGGATGACTTCGGCACCGGTTTCTCGTCGCTGACTCACTTGAAGCACCTGCCCATTCGGCAGCTAAAAGTGGACATCAGTTTTGTCCGCGACATGCTCAAAGATCCTGACGATCTGGCGATCATCGAGGGGATTATTCGCCTGGGCCAGGCGTTCGATATGGAGGTGCTGGCCGAGGGTGTGGAAACCGATGATCACGTCAACGCGCTGCTGAATATGGGCTGTGAGCTGGCGCAGGGTTATCTGTTTGCCCGGCCGATGTCGGCGTCGGCGTTGGCCGAGTGGGTGCGTAACTGGAGCGTGCCTGCAAATTGGGCAAAAGTGCCGCGTCTGGATCAAGCCGGATTGCCGCTGTTGTTTGCCGAAGCGGAGTCCATGGCGCGGCTGGCCGAGCTGGAGGCGCGCCTTGCCTCGCCAGACTCGGTCCGACCGCGTAACGCGCCGCGTTCGGATCGATCCCGGTTCAGACGCTGGCTCAATGGCCACCGCAACGACACCGGATGTGCCCTACTCTTGTCGCTGCTCAGTCAGGTCGATGATGCCGATGCGGAAGTCCAACGGCTGCTGCGCGTGGGCGAACTGAAGGTCGCTGCCGAACAGTTCGAAACCCTACAAACTCTGACCATGCAGCTGTTGACCGAGCTTCGTCGGCGTCGAACTTTGCCGGCGCCCGTGCACTCCAAATCGGAATGAGCGATCCGCCGCAGTTGATCCGCCCGGATGACAAGGGCGATGCCCTGGTGTTGGCGGGCGCCTGGCGACTTGCCCAGATTGGCAGGCTGGAAACGGCGCTTCAGACGGTGTCGGGGCCAGTCAAGGCCATCGATGCCCGCGGCATTGATGCGCTGGATGCGGCAGGTGCGCTGTTGCTGCTGCGCCTGCTGGAGCGGTTTGAGCTCACGCCCGACGATCTGCTGTTGCAGGACGACCACCAGCGCTTGATCAAGACGCTGGCCGCCGCGATGGCCGAAGAAAGACCGGGCGCGTCGGAATCGACGCCGTTCTGGTTGAAAGTGCCGGAGCGGCTGGGGTCGACCATTGTTGAGTCAGCCCAGCACGCCCTGCGGCTGATTGCTTTCCTGGGTTTGAGCTTGCAGACCCTGGCGGCAACCGTGTTCAAACCCGGCCAGTGGCGGATTACGGCAACCGTTCATCACATGCAAAAGACCGGACTGGATGCCCTGCCGCTGGTCGCTCTATTGAGTTTTCTGGTCGGTGCCGTGGTCGCTTTTCTTGGCGCGACCGTGCTGCGCGATTTTGGTGCTGAATTATTCGTCGTGGATCTGACCACGTTCGCGTTTCTGCGCGAGTTTGGGGTGCTGTTGACCGCCATCTTGCTGGCTGGGCGCACGGCCAGCGCGTTCACCGCCCAGATTGGCACCATGAAAAGTCGCGAGGAAATCGACGCCATCCGAACCTTGGGTCTTGACCCCATCGTGCTTTTGGTCTTGCCGCGTTTGATTGCGCTGCTGATCATGCTGCCTCTGTTGTCGGTCGTGGCCACCCTGTCGGGTTTGTTGGGAGGGTTGGCGGTGGCGACCTTGAGCCTGGGTTTGCCGGTAGAGATGTATATCAACCGTGTCTATGAAACCGCAACCCTGAGCCATTATCTGACCGGGCTGTCGAAGGCCCCCTTGTTTGCCCTGGTCATCGCGCTGGTGGGGTGTCTGGAAGGTTTCAAGGTCACCGGCACGGCGCAGTCGGTGGGTGAAAGGACGACCTCCGCGGTGGTCCAGAGCATCTCCCTGGTGATCGTGATCAATGCTTTTGCCGCGGTGTTTTTCATGGAGATGGGCTGGTGAACGCGCCGGTGATTGCGGTACGCAATTTGAAAAACCAGTTCGGGCGGCAGGTGGTGCACGAAAACCTCGACCTGGATGTCCGTGGCGGGGAGATCCTCGGCGTGGTTGGCGGATCGGGCACCGGCAAATCCGTGCTCATGCGCGCCATTCTGGGTCTGAGACCGGTTCAGGGCGGCACAATCGAAGTTTTGGGCGAGACCGTTACGGGAGGCTCAGAGCCCGAAGCGTTACGACGGCGCACGGGCGTCTTGTTTCAGGACGGTGCCTTGTTTTCTTCGCTGACTGTGCTTGAGAATGTCGAGGTGCCGTTCAAGGCTCACTTCCCGGCGCTTTCGTCGGCGTTGCGGCGTGAGCTGGCGCTGATGAAGATTCGCCTGGTCGGCCTGCCGGACGGCGCTGCCGGCAAGATGCCATCCGAACTGTCGGGCGGCATGCGCAAGCGGGCTGGTCTGGCCCGCGCCCTGGCTCTGGACCCGGAACTGGTTTTTCTCGATGAGCCGACAGCCGGACTGGACCCGATTGGCGCCGCCGCGTTTGACAGTCTGCTGCAGACGCTGCAGCGCGCGCTGGGACTGACGGTTTTCCTGATCACCCATGATCTTGATACGCTGTATGGGATCTGCGACCAGGTTGCGGTCATTGGGCAAAGACGTGTTCTGACCGTTGGCCCGTTGGAGCAAGTCGCGCAGTTTGACGATGAGTGGGTGCGCGAGTATTTTCACGGGCCGCGCGGACGTGCGGCTGAAGCCGCTGCAGTGGCTGGAGGCAGCTGATGGAAACCAAGGCGAATCATGTTCTGATCGGTAGCGTCACCTTGCTGGGTATGGCGCTGGCCGTGGCATTTGGTTTATGGGCGGCCAGTTTTCGCATGGACGCGGCCTGGCAAGAGGTGGAGATTCACTTCACCCAGGCGGTCAGCGGACTGACGGTGGGAAGTGTCGTTCAGTACAACGGCATCAATATGGGCAACGTGCGCGAGTTGTATCTGGACCCTGATGATCCGCGCCAGGTGGTGGCCGTGGCCTGGATCCAGGCCGAAGCACCATTGTGCGAAGACACGGTGGCTCGCCTGATCGTCAATACCCTGACCGGCGTGTCGTTCATCCAGCTGCGTGGCGGTTGTGTCGACAGCCCCTTGCTGACGGCCGAACCGGGAGAGCGGCCGGTCATCGTCGCCGAGGAATCCGGACTGCAGCGCCTGATCGACCAGACCGAAGACATCGCCAGTACGGCCAGTGAAGTGATGCTGAGGGTGCTGGACTTTTTGAGCGAGGAAAACGCCGGCCGGGTTGCCGCGACGCTGGACAATATCGATGCCATGGCCACGGCGATTGCCGGTGAGAAGGAAGTGTTCGCCGAAGTCATGGAAAACGTCCGGGCCGGCTCGGAGCGGGCCAATGCCTTGCTGGAGGAATTCTCGGAAACTTCCCGCGCGGTGACCCGGCTGGCCGCCGGCCTGGAAAGCGAAGTGATCGAACGCCTGCCGGAGTTGGCGGGGGAGCTGCAGAGTGCGCTGGCCCACTTTGCCTCGGTGGCCGAACGGATCGACCAAGTGGTGGCCGACAATGAGCAGGCTTTGAGCGAGTTCGGCCAGGAAACCGTCGCCCAACTGGGGCCGGCGGTGCAGGAGATGCGTCAGCTGGTGCGCGAGTTGTCCCGCGCCAGCAGCCGCTTTGAGCGTCACCCCGCCCGCTTCCTGCTGGGCGGCGACCAACCCGAGGAGTATCGCCCCCGATGATGATCGCAGGCCTTTCGTCAGATCACTTTATGCGGCTGTGCGTGCTCGTGCTGACTGCCGCGCTGCTGGCCGGTTGTGGCCTGACCCGGCAGCTCGAGCCGGTCAGCGTGCTGGCTCCCGAAGTCGCGGCGACTGTGGACCCGGGTTTGCCAATGGTCGATTGGGCACTCCAGGTACGGCGACCAGTCAGTGATCGCATGCGCGATTCCGAGCGCCTGTTTGTTCGCGTGGGTGGGTCCCGGTTGCAGGCTTATCCCGGTGCGGTGTGGCTGGACCAGGCGCCAGACATGCTTCAAGCCCTGACCGTGCAGGCGCTGGAGGACTCCGGGCGTTTCCAGGGTGTCGGCCGCGCCGGTGGTCTGCGCTCGCGCTTTGTGCTGGACACCGAGATGCGCCGCTTTGACGCGGTCGATGACGGCGGGCAGAACCTGGGCGTGGAGCTGGTCTTCCAGGTTCGTTTGATCTCGCAGCGCAGTGGCCAGGTGGCCGCCTCGCACACTTTTGAATTGAATGCACGTTCGACCGGCCAGCAACTTGATCCGCTGGTCGCTGCCTTCGAGCAAGCCCTGGCCGATTATTTCAGCCAGCTGCTGCCATGGGTGCTTGACCGGGGCCAGCAGGCGGCCGAGCAGGAGGCCGAGTGGCCCAGGTCGCGAGCGCGCGGCCGCGACCGCACCGAACCCGCAGAGTAACGCGCACCGGTCGGGACTCGATGCGGCAAGGCCGGCGGGTCCCGGCTTCGGAAAAGGGGTGGTTTCAGGGGGGCAGGTCGGTATACTCCCGAGCTGGTCGAATCCGAGATGAGCCGCCCGCGATGAGTCAGTCCTCCCCCGCCTCCAACAGCCTGGGCCAGCGCTTCGGCGCCTCGGTCGAGCGGATCGGCCGCAAGATCCCTGATCCGGTCATCATCTTCATGGCCTTCTACCCCCTGGCCTTCCTGGCTACGGTGATTCTCGGCGGCCACCAGTTCGAGTCCATGGGCGCCGGCGGTGAACCGGTGACTTACGAAATCCTGCCGATGTGGCACGCCGAGCATGTGCGCTGGATTTTCGACAACGCGCTGCTGCAGAACTGGCTGGCTTTCGGCAATGGCGTGCTCGGGGTGATCCTGGTGGTGATGCTGGCCATCGGGGTGGCGGAAAACTCCGGCCTGTTCGGCGCCCTGATCAAGCGCGCGGGCGCCTGGATTCCGCAGGCGCTGCTGCCGATGCTGTTGATGTTTCTCGGCATCATGAGCTCGATTGCCACCGATGCCGGTTACCTGGTGCTGATTCCGCTGGCCGGGCTGCTCTACGCCGGTCTGGGCCGCAATCCACTGATCGGCATGGCGGTGGCCTTTGCCGGCGTCTCGGCCGGTTTCTCGGCCAACCTGATGCCGGGCACGCCGATCGACGTCATCATCGGCATGAACGCGCAGGTCTTTGCCGAGGCACAGGGTGTGCCGTTCACCACAGCCGACGGCACGCCGCTCAGGCCGGCGACCATGAACTACTTCTTCATCCTGACCTCGACCTTTGTGCTGACGCTGACCGGCTTCTTCGTCACCCGTCGCTTCGTCGAGCCCAAACTGGACCGGCAGGATTTCGAAGTCCCGGCCGACATCAATCCGGGCGAGTTCCAGGTCAATGATTCGGAACAGCGCGGACTGCGCTTCGCCGGCCTGGGCGTGCTGGTGTCGTTAATGGTGGTCAGCGGCCTGATCCTCGGCCCGCTGGCGCCGTTCGAGACCGAGACAGGCGCGGTGGTCGAGCCCTACATGGACAACATCATCCTGCTGATCTCGCTGTTTTTCGTCATCACCGGGCTGTTCTACGGCGTCGCCGCCGGCACCTTCCGCTCGGTCAGCGACGTGGTCAAGGCCATGGTCAAGCAGATGAATGCCATGGGCTACATCCTGGTGCTGACCTTTTTCTGCTACAACTTCCTGGGCTTGTTGAGCTACAGCGGCCTGGGCTCGTGGATCACTTACCTCGGCGCGCAAAGCCTGCTGGCCCTGGGCCTGCAGCAGTTCCCGGTGCTTTTGCTGATCGGTTTCGTGTTCACCACAGCCATCATCAACATCTTCATCGGCGGGCTGACCTCGAAGTGGATGCTGCTGGGACCGATCTTCATTCCCATGCTGTACTTCGTCAACCCGGCCATGACGCCCGACCTGGTCGCGGCCGCCTTCCGCGTGGCCGATTCGGCCACCAACATCATCACGCCGATGATGAGCTACGCCGGCGTGATTCTGGCCTTCATGCGCAAGTACCGGCCGGACATGGGCTTCGGTGACATGCTGTTGATCATGCTGCCGTACTCGATTGCCTTCATGCTGGTCTGGACCACGCTGCTCGTAGCGTTTTTCACGCTGGGCATCCCGTTAGGGTTTTGAAGGGGCGGCGGGGTATGGGAGTGTTGGGGGTCGGCGGGGTATG
>SLJA01000220.1 GCA_007135355.1 Wenzhouxiangella sp. | reverse complement strand
TCACCGACGAAGAAGCGCGCGACACGGCACTGGCGCTGGCCGCGCAGGAAGGTATCTTCACCGGCATTTCCGGTGGCGGCAGCATGGCAGCCGCGCTCAAGGTGGCCCACGGTGCGCGCGAAGGTGCCTCGATCCTGACCCTGCTGGCCGATACCGGCGAGCGCTACATTTCCACCTTCCTGTTCGAGAACATCGCCGAAGGCTCGGATGATGACTGGCTGGACAAGATTTAGTGCCATCTAATTTGCGCTTCTTTAGGGAGCCGAAAAGCGCGCACGGAAAATGCGGTCGTTGACCAGGGTGTTGGAACTGGATTGGCTCCCGGGTATGTCGCCCGGGAAAAGCGGCTCTAGCGTGCTGCTGGCGTCGAGTGTCTGCTGGTATACCGCGCTTCCTTCAGCGACGGAGACCAGTAGCTCGAAACGCAGGCTGCTCAGGCCCGGCAGGTTGAAGACCAGGTCGGGCAATCCCGTTCCGCCCGCGGCCGGACAAACCGCGTTGCCGCTCAGCGCCTGGCAGCTCCACTCGACCAGCTCGGGCACGGGCTGAGCGTTGACACTGAATTCAACATGGCGCGCGGTGTTCTGCCCGAGGTTACGCACGTCCACGGTATAGCGCAGACCGCTGTCCAGCGAGCGGAAAGCGAGCATCTCGTGCTGTCGTCCTGACGGCCCATCGAACTCTTCAACCTCGATGTCGATCTCGATTTCGGCACCACTCAGATCGCGGGTGAACTGCGCGAAATGGGTGGCCGGCTGCCCGCCGGCCAGGCTGAATCCGCCGCCGACATAGAGATCGGCGCCGATCAGGACCAGCCCGCTGACCCCAAAGAAATCGGCATCGACACCGTTATTTTCGGCATCGGTGCCGAGGACCGACCATTCGTTGCCATCCCAGCGGGCCAGGTGATTGGCGGGCCGGCCGCCGGCGCGATTGAAGTTGCCGCCCGCAAACACATCGCCGTTTTCAGCGGCGACCAGGGCATAGACAATGCCGAGCCCGGCCGGCCCCTCATTGCCAATGCCGTCGCCGAGGGCATGCCACTGGCTACCGTCCCAGCGTGCAATGTTGCGGACCGGAACCGATCCGGCGCGGTCAAAGAGACCGCCGACGAACACATCGCCGTCCACGCCGACGGCGATGGCGTACACCTCGGCCGCGCTGCCGTCGCTGTTGCTCAGGCCCTCGCCCAGACCCGCCCAGCTCTCGTCAGCCGGGCTCCAACGGGCGACTCCCGGGGCTGCGATGCCTCCGGCATTGAGAAAAACGCCGCCGACATATACATGGCCATCGGGGCCGACGACGATGGCCCGAACCCGGTCGTCCACCCCGCTGCCGAGTGGTGACCAGCTCTGGCTTGCCGTATGCCAACGCGCAATTCGGCTGGCTGGCTGGTCGCCCGCTTCGGTGAAGTTGCCGCCAATGTACAGGTCGTCACCCGCCCCGGCCATGGCGCTGATGGTGCGCAGGTCGCTGGTCGAATCGTTGAGCGTCTGCCAGGTTTGCGAATCTTCATCCCAGCGCACCAGTCCAAAGACTTCAGTCCATTGGCTGGGGTTGTCGAGGTCGTCGACCAGGTAGCTGAAGGCTCCACCCGCATAGAGGCCGCCGCCTGCCGTGGCAGTCGGTCCAACGGATCGCCAGATGGCTGGGCCGCCGAGCCCGCCGAACGCCGACCAGTTCCCGGTGCCGGGGTTCCAACGTGCAATGCCTTGAGTTCGGACCAGTCCCGATTGATAGAAGGCGCCGCTGGCGATGATCGTGTTGCCGTCCCGGGACAAGCGCCAGACGTTCTGCCCATTGATGCCTTGACCGGTTGCTGGTCCCACCGGCGACCAGGTCTGGGTGGCAAGATCGAACCGAGCCAGATTGTTGACGGCTTGCCCGCCGGCCACGGTAAATTGCCCAAACACGTAGAGCTGGTTTCCGAACACCTGCAGCGCTCGGCCACCGGCATCGAATCCGTTCGTCGTCAGCAGCCCGTTGGCTTCGGCTCCGCCTAGCGAGCTCCAGGTATTGGTTGCTGGATTCCAGCCGGCGACATTGCGAAGTTCGGTCTCTCCGGCACGCTCGAACGCGCCAGCGACGTACAGCAGCTCGCCAACCCGAGTCAGGCTGAACACGGTTGCAGCGCTTATGCCGAACGGGCTATTGACCACGGACTCCAACGGGGGATCCGGCGTCGACCATTCGTCTTCATGCCACATGGCCAGGGATCGGTTGACGCCGGGAGTGTCGACCAGTCGGAAAGCGCCGCCGACAAACAATCGATCATCAAAGACCTCCAGTGCGCGCACCGAGCCGAACTGCTGAATCCCCTCGATCGCCGCCCAGCTCTCGCCGTCCCAGGCGGCCAGCGAGAACGCCGGATCGCCGCCGGCTGTGGTGAAGCGACCGCCGGCGATGAGGCGGCCGCTGCTGTCGATGGCCAGCGCTGTCGCGATCTGATCGAGTCCGCTGCCCAGCGCTTCCCATTGCTGACTGGAGCGGTCGAAGCGAGCGATTCGATTGGCCACCTCGCCGCCGGCTTGCGAGAAATTGCCGCTGACCCAGATGTCGGTGGCCGTCACCTTGACAGTCGATATCTGGCCAGTGGCCGAGACACCGCTGCCGTCGTCGATAGCCGACCATTGGCCCGACGCAAGGTCCAGCCGAGCCAGGCCGTTGGTGGGGATGCCGTCAACATGGGTAAAAAAGCCACCGACATAAAGCGCACCGTCAAAAAACTGGAGGGTTTCGACACGGCCGTCGCGGTCACCGTGCCTGAATTCGCCAACGGCGCTGAATTGCTGGGTGCCGGGGTCATAGACGACCAGCCGACCGATGGCAGATCCGCAACTGGCGTTGGACGGTCGCAGATAGACACGACCTTGATCATCCACGGCGCCGGCGCTGACGCCCCAGCTGCAGCCATGCGGAGTGCTGAAGTTGCCAACCCAGGCACCGGGCGTGGTCAAGACCTGCTGCCCTGGATCTTGCGCGATGGCCGACACGGAAACCACCAACCAGATCACCAGCCAGATTAGGCCGGCTGGCCCGAGCGATCGTTTGATCCCACGCCCTGATGTCTTCATTGTATTTTTGTCGCCTTCGATTCATTCCCTGCCTTCTTACGCAAGGTGGAACCAAAAGCGGCCAGAGGTTCACCAGAGCCGGCGACCATAGGCACCAAAGGATCGGCCGATGGTTCTGGCCGGTTTTATAGGCGATCAGGATCAGGGTGCCTGAAATCGGCCCCGGAAAATGCGGTCGTTGACCAGCGTGCTTGAGCTCGACTGGCTCTCGGCAGCATCGCCCGGGAACACCGGTTCCAAGATGCTGCTGGCATTGAGCGTTTGTTCATAGACTCCGCTGCCTTCGGGCACGGAGACGAGAATTTCGAAGCGCAGGGTACTCAGGCCCGGCAGGTTGAAAACGAGATTGGGCAGCCCGGTGCCGCTGGAAGCCGGGCACACCGCATTCCCCACCAGCGCCTGGCACGTCCATTCCACCTGCTCAGGCGCCGGGTCAGCCGTGATCTGCAAGTCCACATTTCTGGCCATGTTCTGACCCGGGTTGCGCACATCGACGGTGTAGCGCAGTCCGGTTTGGAAAGACCGGGTCATCAGTGCAATACTCTGCGGCCCCGGCGGGCTGGACAGTTCCTCGACGTCAATGTCCATCTCGATGCTGGCCCCACCGAGGTCGCGGGTGAACTTGGCGAAGTGGGCCGAAGCGAATTCGCCAGCCTGGCCGAAACCGCCGGCGACGAACAGATCGGCGCCGAGCAGGGCCAGGCCCAGCACGGGAGTGGTCCAGACTCGATCGACGCCCTTGGTTTCGGCGCTGTTGCCAATGACTGACCAGACCTCACCGTCCCATCGGGCCAAGTGCTTGGCCGGCTGACCGCCAGCTTCGGTGAAGCGCCCACCCACAAACACCTCGCCGTTATCAGCCACCACCATTGCCATCACAGGCGGCACGAGGTCAGGGTCAGCATCGGTGATACCGTCGCCCAGGGCTTGCCACTGGGTGCCGTCCCAGCGTGCGATATTGTTGGCAGCAACACCGCCTGCTATATCAAAGCGCCCGCCAGCATACAAATCACCCGTTGGCCCGACCGCCAGGGCGCGAACGTCGGCGGCCGTCTCGTCAGTGTTGGTCAAGCCCGAGCCCAGCGGGGACCATTCCTCGTTGATCGGATCCCAGCGCGCAATCCCGCTGGCCGGAACTGTGCCGACGTTTTCGAACGCTCCCCCGATATAGAGACTGCCGTCATCACCCAAGGCCATTGCGTTCACCCACCCATGCGGGTTGCTGCCCACGGCGGACCAGGTTGAGGTGCTGGTGTCCCAGACCCGGACCGCCCGTGTGGTCACCTCATTTTCGGTAAAACTTCCGGCGCCGTACAGCAGCTCGCCGGCTCCGAGCAGGGCACTGAAGCTGGTCAGATCCCGACCATCGGTTTCCACGGGGATCCAATTCTGTTCAGCCTCATCCCAACGCACCAGCCCTCCGGCCCAGAATAGGCCACTGACCTCTATGGCATCAGCGTCGGGCTGAATGATTGACATGCTGGCTGCGAACACGCTGCCGCCGGCGCTGGCCGTCTGGTTCACTCCACCCAGAAACGCTGGCCCCTGGGGACCGCCAAACGGCGACCAGGACTCGGTAACGGGGTTCCAGCGCCCGATGCTATGCAGTCGGCTGGTTCCGCCCTGCGTTGGAACCCCGCTGGCCACAACTTCGCCGCCGTGGACGCTCATGTACCAGATGTTCTGAGCATTCAAACCTTGGCCGCTGTCGGTACCCAGGGCTGCCCAGGAATTCGTATTCAAGTCGAATCGGGCCACGTTGTTGGCGGCTTCACCGCCCGCGCGCACGAATAAACCGCCCACATAAAGTCCGTCGTCGTGGATGGTCTGCGTCAACGCCCCATAACCCAATATTCTCGAAACCAAACTGGTGCGCAGACCAATCGCCTCGCCGCTGCCCAAATTGCTCCATTCCTGGCTGGCCGGGCTCCAGCGCGCCAGGTTCCTGGCTGCGATCCCATCAGTGCGCTGAAATATCCCGCCAACATACAGTTCACCTTGATGCGTTACCAAAGAAGTCACATCGACGCGCCTGGAGAATGTGTCACCGGTCAGACCGTCCGTTCCCAGCCCTGTCCACTCATCGCCGTCCCAGGACAGCACGCCATTGTATGAAGTGCCTTCGATTTCCATCGCCAAAACGCCGCCGACATAAAGACGGTCGTCCAGAAGCGTCACTGCACGGACTGTCCCTCCCGGAAAGGATCCAACGTTGCTCCAGTCGTTGCCGTCCCAGGTCGCCAGGCCCGGAGCCGCTTGGCCGCCGGCTTGGGTAAACTGGCCACCGACATACAGGATGCCGTCGGAATCCAGCGCCAGTGCCCAGGCGGCATTGTCGAGCCCATCACCGAGCGCCTGCCACTGGTTGGTTGCTCGATCAAATCGCGCGACCCCGGTGGTCTGCACATCACCGGCCTGGGTGAATCCGCCGCCGACCCAGATCTCCTCATCCGTTACCAGAAGATCACGAGCGAAGGATAGAGCGCCCTCTGAAGCCAGTCCTGAGCCGAATCCGGACCAGGTTTCGTCGCCCAGGTCAAAGCGTGCAACGCCATTGACATCCAAGCCATCGATTTGCACGAATGCGCCGCCGACATAGATGGCCCCGTCGTGATACACCAGAGTCTGGATTGAGGCTCCCTGCGTATCGCTGCCGTCCCCGGAGAAAGAGCCCAGGCTGGTGAAGCTCTGATCGTTCGCGTTGTAGCGGAAAAATGCGCCGGCCGCATTGCCGCAGGTTTGGCCGATACCGGATAGACCAAAATATATTCGGCCGTCGGCGTCGACGGTCGAGGACAAAACAAGCCACGAGCACCCACGCGCCATACCGAAATCGGAATTCCATAATCCGGGTGTGGTTTGGAGTGCCTCGCTGCGCTCACCAGCCCATGCCGCAGGCGCGAAGATAGCGGTAAAGCCAAGCCAGCCAGTGATCAGTAGTCCGATGGCAATATTGAACAAGAAGTTTCGGCTCATCATTTTTCGCGACTGACGATGATTTGTGCTCATATCCACTGATAACGAGAAGTGCGCAAGAAACGTGACAGGGCGAGGCCTCAAGCTGACATGAATCTGCTATGTTCAGAATTTCGCCGTCCCCCGCTTTGCCGCGCCTCAGCGCCCCGTGACAGGTACTTGAATATGAATGCTCGGAAAAACCCCTGCTGGCCAATGGTCCGCGTCCTTGCTGTGTCGATCTTGGCCGTACTCGCTTCAGTCTCCCTCGCCGCACCGCCCATCATCCAACCCGGTGCGCCCGGCCAGCCCAGCCGCCAGATCAGCGCCGAGCAGGCCATCGAGCTGGCGGCGCTGCGTCATGCGGCAGCCGACGTGCGCTTCATGAGCGACATGATTCCGCACCACCAGCAGGCGCTGGATATGTCGGCGCTGGCGCCGCAGCGTAGCCAGAATCACGAGCTACTGGACCTGGCGCGGCGGATCGACACCACCCAGCGTGACGAGATCGAGTTCATGGAGCAGTGGCTGCGCGAGCGCGGTGAGCCGGTGCCCGACCGCGACTGGCTGCCGCACGTGGCCCCGGCGGAGCATGCCCACCACCACGACCATCATCGCCACCATCACCACCACATGGGCCACGGTATGGAAGGCATGGCCACGCCGGAGCAGATGGCCGAGCTGGAGGCGTCCAGCGGCGAGGCCTTTGACCGCCTGTACCTGGCCCTGATGATTGAGCACCACCGCGGTGCGCTGGTCATGGTGGAGGATTTGCTGGCCGAGCGTGGCGCGGCGCAGGATCCGGCCCTGTTCGAGTTCGCTACCGAAGTCAAGAACGACCAGGCCACCGAGATCGACCGCATGACCGTGATGCTGGCCGCCTATTCCGCCGATCCCCGTGTGGGCTTGGCGGCCGGTTTCCGCGACGCCGGCGAGGCGATCTGGAACATGCATCTGAATGCCTCTCTGCCCAAGCCGGATGGCTTCTTCGATCCGGCCAATCCGGCCGCGCTGCCGCCGGACCGCTTGCGCGAACTGGCCGGTGAAGATGCCGACGATGCGGATCTCCCCGGCGATCGCGCCCGCCCGGCCTTGCTGGACTTCGCCAACACCGACCTGGCCTTTGCCGGCGATCTGATGGCGGTCGGCAACTATCACGGCTTCAAGCTCTACGACATCGCCGACCCCGACGCGCCCGAGCTGCTGTCGGCGGTGGTCTGCCCGGGCGGGCAGGGCGATGTGTCGGTGGTCGGCGACTTGCTGATCATGTCGGTGGAGCAGAACCGTGGTCGCGTCGACTGCGGCCTGATGGGCGTGGCCGAGTCGGTCAGCGCCGAGCGGTTTCGGGGTCTGCGCATCTTCGACATTAGCGACCGCCGCTTGCCGGTGCAGGTTGGACAGGTTCAGACCTGTCGCGGCTCGCACACCCATACCATGGTGGCCGGTCCCGGCGAAGACGGCCGTCTGATCGTCTACAACTCCGGCATTTCCTTCGTGCGCGACGAAGAGGAGCTTGAAGGCTGCATCGACGAATCGCCCTGGCGCGACGGAGGTACGGCGCTGTTTCGCATCGATGTGATCGAGATCCCGGTCGACCGGCCGCAGGATGCGCGCATCATCCACAGCCCGGCGGTGTTTGCCGACCCGGAGACCGGGATCCTGGCCGGCCTGTGGGAGCGCGGCGATCATGGCCCCGGCACCCAGACCAGTTCCGAAACCAACCATTGCCACGACATCACCGTCTTTCCCGAGCTCAACCTGGCCGCCGGCGCCTGCTCCGGCAACGGCATCCTGTTCGACATTTCCGACCCGATCAACCCCGAGCGCATCGACGCCGTGGTCGACCCCGGGTTTGCCTACTGGCACTCGGCCACCTTCAACAATGACGGCACCAAGGTGCTGTTCACCGACGAGTGGGGTGGCGGCACGCGCCCGCGTTGCCGTGCCTCGGATCCGCTGAATTGGGGCGCCAACGCGATCTATGACATCGTCGACAACCGCTTGGTGTTCCGCAGCTATTACAAGATGCCGGCGCCGCAGACCGAGCAGGAAAACTGCGTGGCCCATAACGGCTCGCTGGTGCCCGTGCCGGGGCGCGACATTATGGTGCAGTCCTGGTACCAGGGCGGCATCTCGGTGTTCGATTTCACCGACTCGGCCAACCCGGTCGAGATCGCCTTCTTCGACCGCGGCCCTATTGACGAAGAAGCGCTGGTGACCGGCGGTTACTGGTCATCCTACTGGTACCGGGGTCGGGTGTTCGGTACCGAGATTGTGCGCGGCCTTGATGTGTTGTCATTGATTCCCAGCGACTACCTGAGCGCCAACGAAATTGCGGCAGCCTCCCTGACCAACGGGAAAGAAGTATTCAACCCGCAGCAGCAGTTCCGCGTGGATTGGCCGGCGGTGCCGGTGGTGGCGCGCGCCTATATCGACCAGCTGGCACGAGGCCAGCATCTGGGTGCCGATCAGCAAACTTTGATCGGCCGACTGCTTGATCAGGCCGAAACGGCCAATGGCCAAAAGGATGCCGAGTGGGCGAGCGCGCTGCGGGAGCAGGCCGAACTTGTGGCCGAACTGGGGGCCGCGCGCAGCGGCC
>SLJA01000255.1 GCA_007135355.1 Wenzhouxiangella sp. | reverse complement strand
TGAAAGTACCGGCTCCGGAGACCGGCATCGGCATGCGCTCGGGCAAGCCACCGCTCTTGCCCACGGTAAACAGGGTCGCGGTGCTGGAGCTCCAGGCGTCGCGGCGCGAACGGAACAGGATACGCTCACCGTCCGGAGACCAGTCCTGAACCTGATTGTCATAGCCCCAGCGCGCCGGCAAGGGTCCCGTGGCCGGGTACCAGGTCAGCTGCACCGGTTCGCCGCCGGCCGCAGGGATGACGAACACCTGCTCGTCACCGCTGTACTGACCGGTAAAGGCAATGTAGCGGCCGTCAGGCGAAAACTTCGGGAACAATTCCTTGCCGGGATGGCTAGTCAGCCGCCAGGCGGTACCGCCGGTATCAGGCGCCATCCACAAGTCGCCGCCATGGCTGAACACCACGCGGTCATCATGCAAATCCGGGAAACGCAACAGTTTGGTTTCCGCCAGCGCCTGGGCGCTGAACAGGACCAGAAAAAACATCACGGCCAAACGGCCTGTGCGCAGGTTTTTCATGCGAACTCGGTCTCCTGTCAATTGTTTTTCGAACCGGAATAGCCCGACGGGCAGCCTCCCCGGAGTGACGACCCGGCAAAGCGTCTCATCCATCGCGATCAGTCGGTGATTTCGACTGCTTCGTCTCCATCCTCATCTTCCGACGCTGCGATGCGAGCCATGCCGATCAGTTGTTCTTCGTCACCGAGGCGGATCAGAGTCACGCCCTGGGTATTGCGACCCAGCCGCGAGATTTCCGCCACCGAAGTCCGAACCAGCGTGCCGGAGTTGGAGGTCAGCATGACATCGTCGCTGTCACTGACCATCAGAGCGGCCATGAGTTCGCCATTGCGCTCGGAAGTCTGGATGCCGATCACGCCCTGACCGCCGCGCTTGTAGATCGGGAAATCGGCCAGCGGGGTACGCTTGCCATAGCCCTTGGCCGTACCCAGCAGCACATCACCCTCATCGTTTTCGGTGACCAGCATCGACACCACGCGCTGGCCTGGCTTCATGCGGATGCCGGTCACGCCACGGGTCTGTCGACCCATGGGGCGCACATCGTCCTCGTGGAAGCGGGTAGTCTTGCCCGAAGACGAGAACAGCAGGATGTCGCGTCTTCCGTCGGTAAAGGCCACATTGACCAGTTCATCGTCGTCCTCAAGCAGCACCGCCCAGATGCCGTTGGAGCGGATGTTGGCAAAGTCAGATAACGGCGTCTTCTTGACCCGACCGGAGCGCGTGGCAAAAAACACGAACCAATCATCGGGGAATTCGCGCGTGGGCAGCACCGCGTTGATGCGCTCGCCCTCTTCCAATGGCAGCAGGTTGACCATGGGCCGGCCGCGGCTGTTGTGGCCGGCATGGGGCAACTCATAGACCTTGGTCTTGTACACCTTGCCGGCACTGGTAAACACCAGCAATGTGTCGTGGGTGTTGGTCACCCAGAAGCGCTCGACAAAATCCTCGTCCTTGGTCCTGGTCGCCGTGCGCCCGCGACCGCCGCGCTTCTGGGCGCGGTAGCGATCCAGCGGCTGGTACTTGGCATAGCCCGCGTGCGACAAGGTCACGACCACGTCTTCTGGCGTGATCAGGTCTTCCATGGTCAGGTTCAGGTGATCGCGCACGATCTCGGAACGGCGTTCGTCGCCGTAGCGCTCTTTCAGCTCGGTAAGCTCGTCGCGGATCACCTGCATCAGCGCGTCCGGCTCGGATAGGATCCGCATCAGTTCGGTAATCTGACCGAGAATCTCGCGGAATTCGTCGGAGAGCTTTTCCTGCTCCAGACCGGTCAGTTTCTGCAGGCGCAGGTCCAAGATGGCCTGGGCCTGGGCCGGCGAGAGCTGGTAGCCCTCCTCGCTCAGGCCGTACTCCGGCAACAACTCTTCCGGACGTGACAGCTCGGCTCCGGCCTGGCCCAGCAGCGCACGGATCACCCCGGCCTCCCAGCGCCGGCCCTGCAGACGCTCGCGCGCCTCGTTGGGCGTCGGCGAGGTCTTGATCAATTCGATGACCTCATCCAGATTGGCCAGGGCCACGGTCAGGCCTTCCAGAATGTGGGCGCGTTCGCGCGCCTTGCGCAGCTCGAACAGGCTGCGCCGCGTGACCACCTCGCGCCGGTGGGCCAGGAACGCGGTCAACATGTCGCGAATGTTGAGCAGGCGCGGCTGGTTGTCGACCAGGGCGACCATGTTGATGCCGAATACGGTCTGCAGCTGAGTCTGCTGGTAGAGATTGTTCAGCAGCACTTCCGGCACTTCGCCGCGCTTGAGTTCGATGACCATGCGCATGCCGTCCTTGTCGGACTCGTCGCGCAGCTCGGAAATACCCTCGATCTTCTTCGCCTTGACCAGCTCGGCGATCTTTTCCAGCAGGCGCGCCTTGTTGACCTGGTAGGGCAGCTCGGTGACCACGATGCGGCTGCGACCGGTGTCTTCGGTCTCGACGTGGGAGCGGGCGCGCAGGTAGATGCGGCCGCGTCCGGTGCGGTAAGCCTGTTCGATCCCATCGGCGCCGTTGATGATGGCCGCGGTCGGGAAATCCGGTCCCGGAAGGTACTCCATGATCCCTTCAACCGACAGGGAAGGATCATCGACAAGCGCCAACAAGGCGCTGACGACCTCGTTCATATTGTGCGGCGGGATGTTGGTGGCCATGCCGACCGCGATGCCGGAGGCGCCGTTGACCAGGAGGTTGGGCACGCGGGTCGGCAAAACCGACGGCTCCTGCTCCGACTCATCGTAGTTGGGGACGAAATTGACCGTCTGCTTGTCGATATCGGCCAGCATTTCATGCGCCAGGCGCGCCATACGCACTTCGGTGTAACGCATGGCCGCGGGCGAATCGCCGTCGACCGAGCCAAAGTTGCCCTGGCCGTCGACCAGCATGTAGCGCATCGAGAACGGCTGGGCCATACGCACGATGGTGTCGTACACCGCCGTGTCGCCATGCGGATGGTATTTACCGATGACATCACCGACCACGCGGGCCGATTTCTTGTAGGGCTTGTTGTAGTCGTTGCCCAACACCTGCATCGCAAACAAGACTCGACGATGCACGGGTTTGAGCCCGTCGCGTACGTCCGGCAGGGCGCGCCCAACGATCACGCTCATGGCGTAATCGAGATAAGACTGCCGCATCTCGTCTTCCAGGTTGACCTGGAGCACTTCCCGAGCCAGTTCCGCCATCAATAAACCCTTAGGTCAATTCAAGGAAAGTTTCTTATCTATTTGTTTTATCGGAATGATTGAGATCAAATGACTGGGACACCCAGTCCGTCTCAGTTGGCCGAAACAAGTGTGAAATTATACCACGGCGGCCACTGCGACTTCCGCCGCTGGATGCTTGTCAGCCTGCTCCAGCCACGCCGTCTTGCGGTTCATGCAGAGCATCTCCGCGCACAGCGATTGGCGCGCGCGTTCACATCGCACTGAAGTCATAAGGCGGCCGGAAAACGCCGTGTTCGGTAACAATGCAGTCGACCAGATCGGCTGGGGTAACGTCGAACACGGGGTTCCAAGCCGCAAACCCCGATGGTTGCGTGTTGAACCCTGCGGCTCGCCAGATTTCGCCAGCCTCGCGCTGCTCGATTTCGATGCTGTCGCCGTTGGACATGGCCGGGTCCAGGGTCGACGAAGGCGCGACCACCATCATTCGCACCCCATGGTGCCGAGCCAACACAGCGAGGCTGTAGGTTCCGATCTTGTTGGCCACATCGCCATTGGCGGCAATTCGATCGGCTCCGGTAATCACCCACTGCACCGCGCCGCCGGCCATCAAGGCCGCGGCGGCGCCTTCGACGATGACCCGGAAGTCCAGACCCGCCCGCGCCAGTTCCCACGCGGTCAGGCGTGAGCCCTGCAGCCAAGGGCGGGTTTCGTCAGCGTAAATGCGCGCGATCCGACCGTCGCGGGCGCCGGCAACGATTACGCCGAGTGCGGTTCCGATACCCCCGGTGGCCAGCGAGCCGGTATTGCAGTGGGTCAGCACGCCACTGCCGGGCTGGATCAGCGCACTGCCCGCTTGCGCCATGGCGCGGTTGGCCTCGATGTCGGCACGATGGATACGGTGTGCTTCCTCGGCCAACGCATCGGCGTCAAGCTCGCCCCGCTCCAGCGCGAACTGGCGCATGCGCTCGACCGCCCAGACCAGGTTGACGGCGGTTGGGCGGGCCGCGGCCAGCCGCGTCAGGTCATTCATCCAGCCCGCGCGGTCCGAGCCGCGGGCGCGGGCGGCGATAACCGCGCCATAGGCCGCGGTGATGCCGATGGCCGGCGCACCGCGCACGACCAGGTTTGCGATCGCCGCGATCACTGCTTCGATGTCCTTGATTTGCAGCCAGCTTTCAGTCAGCGGCAAGCGGCGCTGATCGATCAGGTACAGGTCACGACCGTCGAAGCGTACGGCCTGGAAACCGTCTTCAGCCTCATTGAATGCTTTCGTCATGACGCCATTTTAGGCCACCCTGCCGGTGCCGGCGACAGAAGCACACGCCGCGGAAAAGCCTTATCATTGGCGGCCCCAAACTGAAAACAAGTGGACCGAAACCATGAGGATTCTGCTTTCGATCTGCCTGCTGCTGCCCCTGCTGGCCGTGGCGGAGACCCCGGAAAACGACTACGAAACCGAAAATACGGAGAACCCCACAGTGATTCTGCATACCAACCATGGCGCCATCACCCTGGAACTGTTTGAAGACCAGGCGCCCCTGTCGGTCGCCAATTTCATGCAGTACGCGCGTGATGGTCATTACGACGGCACGTTGTTCCATCGCGTCATCCCCAACTTCATGATCCAGGGCGGCGGGTTTGACACTGACTTTCAGCAAAAGCCGACCCGCGACCCGATCCAGAATGAGGCCGACAACGGCTTGTCGAATGCGCGCGGCACCGTGGCCATGGCGCGCACCAATGACCCTCACTCGGCGACTTCGCAGTTCTTCATCAACGTCACCGACAATGCATTTCTCGATCACCGCAGCCCGGCCTCCGGCCAGACTTGGGGTTACGCCGTATTTGGCCGTGTGACTGACGGCATGGACGTGGTGGACGCTATCCGCCAGGTCGAAACCGGCCGCCGCAGCTTCCATCAGGACGTGCCGGCCGAGGATGTGATCATCGAGCGGGTCGAAATCCCTGAGTGACCGTCTGGTCTACCTGATATCCGACCTCCACCTGGAGGCCGGCCGGCCGGAGACAACCGATCTCCTGCTGAACTTTCTGAGCGGCCCGGCGCGCCGGGCCCGTGCGCTCTATATCCTCGGCGATTTGTTTGAAGTCTGGATTGGTGACGATGGCGCCGACGAACTGGCAACGCACCTGGCCGCGGCACTGTCCGATTTGAATCGATCCGGCACGGCGATTTTCTTCATACACGGAAACCGCGATTTTCTGCTGGGTCGGGGTTACTGCCAGAGCGCCGGCATGGAACTGCTGGACGAACCGGTCATTCTGGACAGCCCCGGCGCGCGCACCGCTTTGATCCACGGCGACACGCTGTGTAGCGACGACCAGGATTATCAGCGCTTCCGACGGCGCGTGCGCAACCCGACTTGGCAGGCCCGAATGCTGAAGCGCCCGCTGTGGTGGCGGCGCCTGCTGGCCCGAATGGCGCGCTGGGCGAGCAAACGTCGCAGCGGCGTCAAGGCTGCGGACATCATGGATGTCAATACCGAAGCGGTGAAGGCCTGTTTCTCCGAGCTCGAAGTTCAGCGACTGATTCACGGCCATACCCATCGCCCCGCGGTTCATGACTTGCGCATCGACGGGAAAGCCTGCCAACGCATCGTACTGGGCGACTGGCACGGAACAAGCGGCAGCGTGCTGAGACTACGCGGCGCCGAAGCCAGCCTGATGATCCTGCGCAGGGACAGCGCGGGTAAGCTAAAGCTGGCGCCGATCTGAATGGGGCGCCGCTGCGCCGAACCTGCACTCCAAGACGGGTGCAATAACCAAAGCGCTACAGAGATGCCTCAAGTGAGCCATTGCACAATTTGCATGGCCGCGGCCCGCCCGCTGGTCCAGGCACCCTCGATGCGATTGCCGGCGCACCAGTCGCCAGCCAAAACCAGGCCGGCCTCGGCATCTTGCAGGTAATCCAATTCCAGCGGCTCCGGCGCCAAGGCGTAGCGCCAGCGATGGGCGCTGATCAGACTGGGAGTTTGTGCGGCGGCGGCGGGGACACGCTTATGGAAGGCTGACAACAAGACACCGGCCGCGTGTTCAGCGCTGGTCTCCAGATAGCGTGTCGACCACCGCGCGTCAGCGTGCACGAGCCAGGCTTCGCCCGAGCGTCCGGGTTTGGATGAATTGCGCGCCAGCCAGGCCAACGGCCCCTCATTATCGAAAGCAGCATCGAACCCGCTATCAATCGGCTGGTCGTAGCCCAGCATCAGAGCCCAGCTTGGGTTCATCGGCACTGCCGCGACCCGCTCAGCCAAATCGCTCTGCCCCCGTAACAGCTGCGCGGCCTGCCACGGCGGCGCAGTCATCAACATGACGCGGGCATGGAGCAGGGTCTCTGATGGTTCAAGCTGGATGCTCCAGCCGCCGCGCTGCCTGACAAGCTGCTCGACCCTGCTGGAAAAACGACAGTCCAGTCCGGCGCCAACATGCTTGAGCACGGCGTTCATGCCTGGCTGGGCCACCAGTCGGGCGTTCGGCGCTACCCCGGCCCGTGCCGGACGATCTCCGAAAACCGTCAGGGTTGGCTCCCAGGCAGCGACCAGGCCCAGACGTTGCCAGCTTTCCACAGCAAGCTTGAAATCCGGGCTGCGCGCCGTGAAGTACTGGGCGCCGTGATCAAAAGCGAAGCCAGCCTGGCGGCGCGTTGAACAACGCCCGCCGGGGCCACGCGCTTTTTCGACCACCAATACTTCCAGACCAGCGGACTTGAGCTGCGCAGCAGCCGTCAAACCGGCCCACCCGGCGCCGATCACACAGACATCAAGCATCCGGTTCGTGCTCCGTCATCACCAGATTGTCGACATCAAACCCCTGATCGGCGGCCTGCCGGCGCAATCGCTCGAAGACTGCCGGGTCGAGTTGCGTCGAGCGAGCCAGAATCCACAGGTAGCGACGATTGCGCGAACCCACCAGTGCATAGTCGTAGTCCGCCCCCAGGGCCATGACCCGATAGTCGCCCCAGACCAGCGGAAAAAAAGACAGCCAGCGCGGAGCAAAGCGCACCTGGAGGGCCGCGGAAGAGCCTTCCGGATCGGCCAGGCGAGCCACGCCGGTGACGCCCAACCAGCGTCCATCGCGCCGCCGGCAGCGATTGACTACCTGGATCTGCCCATTGGGCATCAAGGCATAGTTGGCGTTTGTGCCGGAGACGCAGCGGCGCTGAAAGAAGTTGGGCAGCAGCGCGATTTCATACCAGCGTCCCTGAAAGCGTTCCAGGTCAACCGAGTCGACCAATTCCAGCGGCTCACCCGCCTGGGCGCTAGCGCCCAGCGTCAAGGCCAGGAGCGCTGGAAGAATACGGCCCCTCATTCGACTTCGGGACGTAGGTAAGGAAACAACAACACGTCGCGGATCGACGCCGAGTCGGTCAACAGCATCACCAGCCGGTCGATGCCGATGCCCTCGCCCGCCGCCGGCGGCATGGCGTATTCCAGGGCGCGGATGTAATCATGGTCGAAGTGCATGGCCTCGGCATCACCGGCCTCGCGTGCGGCCACTTGGACGCGGAAGCGCTCGGCCTGGTCTTCCGGGTCATTCAACTCGGAAAAACCGTTGGCGATCTCGCGCCCGGCCACAAACAATTCGAAACGGTCGGCCAGCTCAGGATCCTCGTCATTGCGCCGAGACAGCGGCGAAACCTCAATCGGGTAGCCGGTCACGAAAGTCGGCTGAATCAGCTGAGGCTCCACTCGGTGCTCGAACAGCTCCATCAGCAAACGGCCCCAGCCCCAGGTTTTCTCGACATGGATGCCTGCCTTCTCGCAGGCCGCACGCAGACGATCCGCATCGCGCAGATCAGCGTTGGCCAGGCCCGGGTAGTGCTCGGCCACCGCTTCCGAGACGCTGAAACGCCGGTACTGGCCGCCAAAATCGATCTCCTCGCCCTGATAGGTCACCCGTCCATCCTTTAGGCCCGGCATCAGGGTCACGACCTCGTGCAGCATCTCCTCGGTCAGCCGGATCAGGTCCTGGTAATCGGCGTGCGCCCAGTAGAACTCCAGCATGGTGAACTCAGGATTGTGCCGGGTCGACACACCTTCGTTGCGGAAGTTGCGGTTGATTTCGTAGACTTTTTCCAGGCCACCGACAACCAAGCGCTTCAGATGCAGCTCCGGTGCCACGCGCAGGTACAGATCCAGATCCAGTGCGTTGTGGTGGGTAATAAAGGGTCTGGCCGTCGCCCCACCGGGGATGTGATGCATCATCGGCGTTTCGACTTCCAGAAAACCGCGCCGGTCAAGAAAAGTCCGAATGGCCCGGATCACCTGCGACCGGCGCACAAACGTCTCGCGCACCTCAGGATTGACGATGAGATCCACGTAGCGCTGGCGATAGCGGGTTTCCTGGTCAGTCAGACCATGCCACTTCTCCGGCAGTGGTCTGAGCGACTTGGCCAGCAGGCGAAGTTCATCGGCATGCACGGTCAACTCGCCGGTGCGCGTGCGCATCAACCGCCCGGCGGCGCCGACCAGATCGCCGATATCCCAATGCTTGAAG
>SLJA01000247.1 GCA_007135355.1 Wenzhouxiangella sp. | reverse complement strand
CATTTTTATTGAGTCGACAGCGACTGCGGCCGAAGTATTCGGCAACTGGATCGGCGTCACGCCGGCCGGCCACGCGGCACCGGTCAATAGTGTCGGCATTCGGGTCTCCGGGGATGGCCACGTGCTGGGAACCGAAAACAGCGGCAATGTCATTGGTCATGCCGGGACCGGTATGGCCGTCAGCTCCAGCGGTTCGGGCGGCTCCGGCAACCAGATTGTCGGCAATCGAATCGGCACCGGCTTCGGCGGCGAGATTTGGCCCATCCCCGGCACGACGAGCGGCCTGAGTGTCTCGAGTTCCAACAACGTGATCCGGGGCAATGTCATTGGCAATGCCTTCAATGGCCTGTTGTTGCCCGCCACCCCCGGCCCGCAAGGAAACCTGATCCAGGGCAATTGGATCGGGGTTGATGAGAATCTGAACGACATTGGCAACCGGAACTTCGGAGTGTTTCTCGGCGGTTCTGGCAACGTTCTGGGCGGCACGCGCTCTGTGCAGGGCGAACCGCAATCGAATGTGATCGGCTTCAACGCCAACCATGCCGTGCGCGTGGGCAGCGGCAGCGGTAACCAGATCCTCGGTAACTGGATCGGCATGGCACCGGAGGGTACCGAAATTAGCAACCAGGTAAGCGGGGTGAATGTGCTCTCGGCAGCCGAGAATATCGTGATCGGTATGGACATGGAGCGGGGCAACGTGATTGCTGGAAACGCAGCCCATGGCGTAGAGGTCGCGGCCGGCGTCGGCGGCGCGCTGATCCGGGACAACAACATTCTTGAGCAGGGTGGCGATGGCGTGCGTCTGGACCCGAACGCCGGCACCGGCAATCGAATCATGCGCAACAGGATTGAAAGAAACGCTGGAAAGGGGATTGATCTGGGCCCGGGCGGACGTGATCAGGAAGCGGGTGATTTCGATACCGGCCCGAACAATCTGCAGAATTTTCCCGAGTTTGACTTGAGTGAGAGCCAGTTCAACCCGGATACGGGGCAGGTCGAAGTGCGTTACCGTATCGATTCGGATCCAACGGCTTCGGGATATCCGCTCACTGTGGAGTTCTTCCTGGCCGATCCCGCGGCAGACAGCCCACAGGGCATGCTTTACCTGGGCGAGTTGAGTTACTCGCAAGGCGATGCCCAGGAATGGGTCAGTGCCGAATTCGCGCCTTCGCAGGCGCTGACTCCGGGCACCGCCATGGTGGCCACGGCAACCACGGCCGACGGCAATACCAGCGAGTTTTCTGAAGCCTTCGGCATGCCGCCGGAATTCAGCCTCGGCGGCGAGATCCAGAATCTCTCCGGCACCATCCGGCTAGTCAACGAAGAGCTGGACGACACGGTGGAGCTCAGCGGTGAAGGCGATCTTCCCTTCACCCTGACCCAGAATCTGTATGACGGTGAGTCCTACCTGGTCACGATCGCGCACGACGGCATGCCTGACGGTCAGGAATGCGTGGTGTTCAACGGCGAGGGCACGGTGGATGGCCAAAACGTCACCGACATCCTCGTTGTTTGTGATGCCGATGTGTATCAGCTCGGGGGCGAAATCCGCGGATTGGCCGGGGAGGTCACGCTGAGCAATCAGGTCAACGGCGACCAGGTCAGCGTATCCGGTAGCGGCATGGTCGAGTTCGTGTTCCCGGAGCTGCTGGCGGACGGGGAAAGCTGGACGGTGGTTGTCACTGAGCAACCGGGCGGACAGAGCTGCGAGGTCACCGAAAACGCCAGCGGCGAGATCGACGGCGCCGATCGGCTGGATATCGTTGTTGAATGCGCGGCAATTGAGGGTGATTTGTTCCGAGATCGCTTTGAAGTGCTGGTGCCGCAGATGTAGGTGCTCGCTCGCGGCCGGTGGCCCAATCCGGTGCGCATCAACACCGACGACCCGAATCCGGCCGTCATCGCCGACGGCCGCGCGGGCCTTGCGCACGGTCTGGCTGATGACGCTGTCGGAAATGACCCGTTCCGGCCACAGGGCGGCGGCCAATTCGTCCTTGTCGACGGCTCGATCGCGGTGCAGTAGAAGGTAGCGAATCAGTTCCAGCGCCTTGAGCTCTACGGCCACGGGCTCACCCTCCCGGAAAAGCTGGCGAGTGTTCCAGTTCAGCTCGAAGGCGTCGAAGCGGTGGTTTTTGTTTCCCTGAATTCGATTCCCTCGGGACGATCCAGCCGCCCGACTGCGGCTTTTTTGAAAAGTCACTCAAAAATCATGCGTTCGTCATGCCCGCGCTGGTCGTTTGGCCTAGAAAAAGGGCTCGCAGCGAAATCGCGTTGGCATTCGATGACGGGAGGTTTCATGAATAGCATTCTTGCCAAAGGCTTGACGGCCGCCGGCCTGCTCACGGTGATGTGGGCGGCATGTGCCGCCGCAGGCGATTGGACTCCGCCGGAAAGTGGTCAGATGGGCCGGGCTAACGGCAACACTATCGAGGTGGATTCCCTGGCTGACGGGAGCGACCCGGCTGCCTGTACGCTGCGCGATGCCGTTCGCTCGGCTAATGACGACACGGCGCATGGCGGATGCCAGTCCGGACAGGTTGGACAGGACACCATCGTGTTTTCGGTCAACGGCGAGATTGTCCTCACCGCGGGCGCCATTGCCGTCACCGAGGATTTGATCATCTTGGGTCCGGGCGCCGGCGAGCTGGCCATCAACGGCAACCAGATGGCCGCCATCTTCGACATCGACGGCGCCAATGCCGGTCAGGCCAACGACGTCCATATCGCCGACCTGACGCTGACCAACGCCGGAGACTCCAGCCTGGTGGGGGCCGGTGCCATATTTGCTCAGGGCGTCGACAACCTGGTGCTGGACCATGTTCGTCTGGTCGACAATCAGTGGAAAGGTCTCGAAATCGATTTTCATCCCAGTGAGACCACCATTCGCAACTCCGTAATCAGCGGAAACCATCGAGTCGGCGTTCGATCCTTCAGCAATGATTTGCTCGTGATCCGTGACACGATCATCAGCGGCAACGCCGGCGGTGGGGTCTGGTCGGCGGGCGACCTTCACGTTTTCGATAGCCAGATCACCAACAATCTGGTCGGGTCGATTACCCCCTACGGTGGCGTTACCGTCAACGGCGGCGAACTGGTTCTTCATGACAGCGTCGTCTCCGGCAATGCCGGCGACAGCGTTGGCGCTGGAGTCTGGTTTGAAGGCTTCAATCTGGACATCCAGCGCTCCACCATCGCCGGCAATCAGACCGCTTTCAGCGGCGGCGGAGCCTTCATTCGGGTGTTCGGTCAAGGGCTCATCGCCGCCAGCGCCATTCACGGCAATACCAGCGGCACCGAGGGCGGTGGACTGATGCTCCGGCAATTCTCGGGCACTGGTCCGGATCCCGCGCTGCGTATCGTCAACACAACCATCTCGGGCAACCAGGCGCCTCGCGGAGGCGGCATTTCCGTGCATCGGCAGGCCTTCCACCTGGCCCACCTGGAACACCTCACCATCGTCAACAATACGGCAACCGACCCGGTTTTGAGCCTGGGTGGCGGGGTTTCCTTCCGTAACGATACCGGCACCATCCGCTTGTTCAATTCGGTGGTCGCCGGCAACCAGGCGGCTGATGAAAACGGCAATGACATAGTGGCCTGGACATCCGCCGCGGTGAATCCGGATCCCGGGGATGTCGATACCGGCGAGGATTTGGAGCTGGACTACACCCTGGTCACCGATGCCAACGGTTTTGCACCGACTGGTACGGGCAACCGGTTCGGCGACGATCCGCTGCTGGGTCCGCTGGGCGAAAACGGCGGGCCGACGTTCAGTCACCATCCGCAGCCGGCCAGTCCCTTGCTCAATGCCGGTGATCCGACCTTCGCGCCGCCCCCGGAGCACGATCAGCGTGGACCGGGGTTTCCGCGCGTGCTGGGCGGGCGCACCGACATGGGGGCCATCGAAGCCGATTTCGATCGCCTGTTTGACGATCGATTCGAGGAGCCTGATGCTGGCGGTACATCCCAGCTCGCCACTTTGGTTGGTCGTGTGGCCGGCCTGGAGCTGGACAGCTCGGCAGCAGCAAGGCCGATGGCGGAAGAAGAGCGGTAATCAAGATTCGATGGAACAAAACGGGAGAACAGCATGAATCATCGTTTGACGATGGGACTGGCCGCTGCCATTTTGCTGGCCGCGTCCGGAGCGCGGGCCAACGAATGGACCGGGGTCGAGTCCGAAGACTGGTTCGATTCGGGCAACTGGAGCGGCGGCGTGCCGAACGCCGGAATCAACAGCGTTCGTATCAACACCGACGACCCGAATCCGGCTGTGATCGACGGCGGAGCGGCCGAGACTGGAAGCAGCTTTTCCGTGGGTCACACCAGCCGGGGTGAATTGAACATCCTCAATAGTGGCAGTCTGGTGTCGGGAACGAGCGCTGCGATCGGCAGCCAGTTTGCCGGCGATGGTCGAGTCCGGATCAGCGGGGCCGATTCGTTATGGCAGGTTGAATCCATCAGTATTGGGGCCTTCGGCTCAGCAGAGGTGGAGATTGAAGACGGCGGTCGAATGCACGTGCTTTGGGGCGGTGTTACCTCATTCGGCCAAAGCAATGCCAACGCCAGCGGCAGCATTACCATCAGCGGCCCTGGTACCAGGCTCGATTTCGAAGGCCGCTTCTGGTTGGGCCACTCGGGTTCGGGCGAGATGACCATCAAGGATGGGGCGCAGGTGACCTGGGCCGGCGCCACTTCTACCGTGGCTCAAGCGGCGGGGACCATGGGTGAGATTCTGCTAACCGGTCCGGGCTCCTTGCTATCGGGATCTCGACTTCATGTTGGCAACGGCGGCGCTCTTGGCACGGCCCTGGCCAGTGGCACCATGCGCCTGGCTGATGGCGCCATGCTGGAGATTACGGGTGCAGGCTCACCATCGAACCATCGGCTGGTCATCGCCAGCAACGCCGGATCGGCTGGCGAAATGGTGATTGGCGGTCCGCCCGGTGAGGGGCCCGAACCACCGGGGCAAATGGTTTTGGACGGCGGCATTCTATTCAATGGCGGGGTGGGCACGCTGGTGTTCAACCACAGCGGGGCACTGGATCTGCCGTTTCCCATCGAAGGTCCTGTCGGCGCCAGCGCCTCCGGTCTGATCCGAGCCGAGAGCGGGACGACGCTGTTTTCCGGCGAACCGCTTGATTACAGCGGCGACCTGAGCATTGACCAAGGCGCGGTGTTCGGCGCCGGCGGGCAGTTGGGTGAGGTGGTTAACGAGGGCAGGCTGGTGGCCAGCCCTGGTCAATCGGCCACGCTGTCCATCGACGGCGACTACAGCCATGGCGACAACGCGGTGCTCGAGGTCCAGTTTGCGCCCGGAGCCGTGCTTGACCGGGTCGAAATCAGCGGTGAAGCCAGCTTCTCGGGCGGAACGATCAATCTTTCGATGCTGCCGGGCAACTACGGCAATACACCCCTGGACGGTGTTTATCCCATCCTCACCGCCAGCGGCGAGATCAGCGGTGATTTGCCCCAATTGGAGGTGATCAATCCAAATGCCTTTGTTCTGTTTCGGGAGGGCGACACGCTGTATGTCGAGGTTTTCGATCAGATGATGCGAGATCGCTTCGAGGAATAATCGCCGCTTTTTTGATTTTGGATCAGCTCATCAAATTGGATTCACTCAGGGTGCCGCCTTCGTGGAACACGATGATGTCCAGAAACGGTGGCATTTCCGGAAAGTCGACGACCAGATGCCAGAGGCCGACCGGACTTTCGCCGACCGCAGGTTCGGGCTCAGGCTCGGGATCGGGTTCGTTCGCGAAAGGGCCATCCCCCAAGGCCGCTTTCAGTTCAATGCAACGGCCGGCCGCTTGCATGACTATTGGCTGATGATTGGCTGACGATTGCCTGAAGAAGGATTAAGGTGCCTTCAAAGTGGCTGAGGTTGAGAATGGGGTCGACAGGAATCTCGGCGCCCGGAACAGGCCCGCAAGACCGCCCGCGCCGCTACAATTGGGACTGGGTTCTTTCGTCATCGCTCATGTCCCCCCCCAACTCCCGCGCCAACCTGATTGTCGGGGCAGCCCAACGGCTTGTGGCTGCTTTCGATGACTATAACGCCAGCTTTGGCGACATTACGCGTCGGGCGAAGCGACGCTTCGAGAAGGGTGAGCGAGCCGGGATGCGACGCGATTCGGTAGCGCGCTTTAATCTTTACGACCAGGCGGTCAATGAAACCATCTCCGCCCTCGAACAACACCTTAACGAGCGCCTGTTTTCACGCACGCTCTGGGGTGATATTCGCGGCCAGTACGCCGAGCTGATTGAAGGCCAGCTCGACGCCGAGCTCTACAAGACCTTCTTCAACACCATATCGCGGCGTCTGCACAAGACACGTGGTGTTGATCCGGCGATCGAATTTGTTGCCCTGGATATCGAGCCCACCGACCGCATCACTCACCCGGTCTCCCGCCTGATCTACGCGGTGGGCGGTGACCTCGAGCGGACCTTCAGCCGCGTCCTCAGTGATCACGCCTTCCGGTTGCCATACCGCGACCTTGGATCCGATGCCGCCGCCCTGGCGCAATCGCTCAGGGCCGTGTTCGCTCAGGATGGATCGCCCACGGTGGTCGCCATCGAGCTTCTGGAAACAGTGTTCTACCGCGAGGGTCGTGCCTATCTGCTGGGGCGCGCCTATGGTGCCGAGCGCTATGTGCCCTGCGTGATTGCTCTATGCCGGGGCTCCACGGGCGTCTATGCGGATGCGCTGCTGACCACCCGACGCGAGGTGAGTATCCTGTTCGGTTATACCTTCAGCTACTTCATGGCCGATCTGCCCACCGTGGGCGACGCGGTGGTGTTCCTGCGCACCCTGCTGCCGGACAAGCCGGTCGAGGAGCTCTACACCGTGCTCGGTCGGGTCAAGCAGGGCAAAACCGAACGTTACCGCGCCTTTTTTCGCCAGCTGCAGGCTCGACCCGATGAGCAGCTGGTTGAGGCCGACGGCCAGCGCGGTCTAGTCATGCTGGTTTTCACCCTGCCGTCGTTTCCGCTGGTGTTCAAGCTGATCCGCGACCACTTCGCCCCGGTCAAGAAATTCGGTCGGCGTCAGGTCAAGGAGCGCTATCACCTGGTGTTTCGCCACGATCGCGTGGGGCGCCTGATCGATGCCCAGGAGTTCAAGGACCTGCGTTTTCCGCGCGAGCAGTTCTCCCCGGCGCTGCTGCAGGAACTGCAGGCCGAGTGCGGGCGCAACCTACAGGTCGATGGCGATGGTATTGTCATCCGTCACTGCTACGTGGAGCGGCGACTGCGGCCGCTGGATTTGTACTTGAAGGAAGTTGATGAGGAGGCGGCCGCCGCGGCTGTATTGGACTATGCCCAGGCGGTCAAGGATCTAGCGCGGTCCAATATCTTCGCCGGCGATCTGCTGCCGAAGAACTTCGGCGTCACCCGTTCCGGGCGGGTCATCTTCTATGACTATGACGAGTTGCGCCTGATGACCGAGTGCCGCTTTCGCCGCCTGCCGCCTTCCAGAGACGACATCATGGAGCTCAATGACGAGCCTTGGTTCAACGTCGATGACAACGACGTGTTCCCAGAGCAGTTTCCGCGCTTTATGGGCCTGAGTGCCGAGCATCTTGAGCTGCTCCATGAGCGCCATCCCGATCTGTTTGATCCAGCCTGGTGGCAGGACGTCCACGCCCGACTCAAGGCCGGTGAGGCTCTGGATGTGCCGCCGTACTCGCCAGCCTCCCGTCTGCACGGGAAAGCGGCGGCATGATTCGCCGTCCGATCGACCATGTGCCCTTGTTCATCAAGGGTGCGGCCATGGGGGTGGCCGACACCGTGCCCGGCGTTTCCGGCGGCACAGTGGCCTTCATTACCGGCATCTACGAGGAGCTGATCCAGAGCCTGGCGCAGCTTGGGCCGGCACGGCTGCAAGATCTGCGCGAGCGGGGTTTTCGTGCCTTCTGGTATGCCATCAATGGGAACTTCCTGCTGGCCGTGTTCTCAGGCCTGCTCATTGCGCTGTTCAGTGTGGCCGAAATGATGAACTGGCTGCTGATCCATCAGCGCGTGCTGTTGTGGGCGTTTTTCTTTGGGCTGATTGCCGCCTCGGTGCCGCTGATCATGCTGCGGCTCAAGCGCTGGTGCGCTCGTCACTGGGTATTTCTGGCAATCGGCGTGGCCATTGGTCTCAGCATCACGGTGTTGGGTGTGGGACGGACCCCAGAAACACTGTGGATGATTTTCGTCGCCGGGGCGATCGCGATCGGTGCAATGTTTTTGCCGGGGATTTCCGGCAGTTTCCTGCTCTTGATCATGGGCCAATACGAGGTCATCGTGCGCGCGGTGGTCGAGCGCGACCTGCTGACAATTGGTGTGTTCGGCAGCGGCGCTGTGATCGGGATTTTTGGCATTGCGCGGATTCTTTCAAAGCTGTTCCGGCGCCATCATGACTCGACCATCGCGCTGCTGACCGGATTTATGGCCGGCTCGCTGAATATGCTTTGGCCGTGGCAAGCGGCGGCTGACGGCACGCTTGGTCCTGGCCGCCGCATGGGCCCGGCCGGATTCGAGGCGTTGACGGGGCAGCCGGCGCAGATTCTAGCGGTGACGGTGTGTTGCCTGCTGGGAGTTGCACTGGTCGTCGCCTTTGCGCGCCTTGATCGTTCCGCTCGGCCTGGCCAAGATCTCACGTAGGTCGGCCCTACGTGGCCGACGGCCCATGTTTGCCGTGACCCCAATCATTCGGATCGGACTGGTCATCGCCCGTCGGGGGTGTAACCCCGACCT
>SLJA01000015.1 GCA_007135355.1 Wenzhouxiangella sp. | reverse complement strand
CGGATCTGGTTCGTGGACAGCAACGCCGACGGTATCGCACCCTCAATCGAAGACATCAGCCATCTGGCGCTGGACGTGATCGCGGCCAAGCTGGGCCATGACTCGGACGACATACTCGCTGAGGGATTGGACCAGGACGCCTGCTTCGAGCCCGACGGAACATTGATCGCTGCCGGTCCCGGCGTCTGGTCCGGCATCCTGGACGATGCCCCGCTCGGCCCGTGCAGCCGGCGCTTCCCGCTGTTTAGTAATTCACGCTTTGAAGCGGGTGCACCGTTCACTGACGATGTGTTTCAGTGCCGACTCATGCCGCTGGGGCGCGCCATTGAGCGCGGTATTTACGGCGACTGGATTCCCAACGCCGAGCAACGCCGCCGGCTTGAAGCGATCTTTCCCGGCGGCGTGTGCGAATTTCATTAGCGGGGATCAGGGGTCGATTCTGCGCAAATGCTGGCCAACCACCAGCCACGATCCGATCAAGCCGAACAGCCCGCTGCCACCCACGACCAAGGCCAGAATGTCTTGTCCGGGGTGCAGCAGTCCCGCACTTTCAGCATAAGTCCGACTCAAGGCGCGAAAAGGCTCATCCAGGGCCAGCAACGCGGCGGCAACCAGCAGCCAGGCCAAAACACCGCCGATCAACCCATACCAAAGCCCCATGTAAAGAAACGGTCGACGGATAAAGGCCGGGGTCGCACCCACCAGCGCCATGACCTCGATTTCCTCGCTGCGATTCTGGATATCCAGACGGATGGTATTACCGATGATGACGGCCACACCCAAGGCCAACAACACGGCCAGCAGGCTGACCAGGCGCGACAGCACCTCGGTCATGGCGTCGAGCCGCTCCAGCCATTGCAGGTCGACAATCACGGTACTGACCGCCGCTTCCGCCTCGAGGCGGGCCAGCAGGGTGTCGCGCTGAAAACCGACCGCCGGCGTAATCTCAAGCACCCAGGGCAACGGATTTTCGGTCAACAGATTTTCCGCATCCAGCAAACCCAGCTGTTGCGAAAGCTCGCTCATGCCTTGCTGCGGACTGATGGGATCCACCGCCAGAATCTGCGTCCAGGTGCTGAGTCGAGAGCTGATGCGATCTACGTCCTCCTCACCCACATCGGTGTGCAAAAACACCGACAGTGTGTCGAGCCTTTCCCAATGCTGCCCCAAGCGCTCGACATTGGTCAGCGCGACGTGCAAAGCCAACGGCAGCGCCAGGGCGAAAGCCAGTACGCCAAACGTCATCAACGAGGCCAACGGGTGGCGAGCAATGGTGCCCAGCGACGACAGCAGGCTGAATGCGTGTCGGCGTGACCAGGCGCGCACTGCGGCAAAGCCACCGGAGACTTCGCGCCCGGACGACAGATTGCGCGTCTTTACCATAGCGCCCCCTGATCCGGCTCCAATGGGCCTTGCCCCGCGGCGCTGTCCCGCCGCGCGCGTGCCGGCCGGTCATCAATGATCTGGCCATGGGCCAGCACCAGCACGCGTCGACGCAAACTGCGGATCAGCTCCAGATCATGACTGGCGATCAAAACGGTGACGCCGGTTTCATTCAGGCGCAGAAAATAGTTCATGATCTCGGCCGACAAGCCCGGATCCAGGTTACCGGTCGGCTCATCGGCCAGCACCACCGGCGGCCTTCCAATGATGGCCCGGGCGATACCCACCCGCTGTTGTTCGCCACCCGACAGCATCGGCGGATAGAGTTTTTCCTTGTCGAGCAGACCGACCTTGTCCAGCGCCGCGCGCACACGGCGCTGGATTTCGGCAAATGGCAGGCCGGCAATCATCAGCGGCAGGGCCACGTTGTCGAATACCCGCTTGTCGCTGAGCAGTCGGTGATCCTGGAAGATCACGCCGATGCGTCGGCGCAGGTACGGGATCTGGCGTCGGGCCAACTTGCCGACGTTACGGCCATCAAACAGTACCTGGCCGCGGCTGGGCCGCTCCAGCAAGGCGATGAGCTTGAGCAAGGTGGACTTGCCGGCCCCGGAGTGGCCGGTTATAAAAACCATCTCACCGCCGTTGACGCGAAAAGTAACGTCACTCAGGGCTTGCACGCCTCCTGGATAGCGCTTGGCGACGTGTTCAAAACTGATCATGCCAACAGCTGACTCATGCTCATAATCGGCAGCATGATCGCCAGCACGATATACAACACCATCAGCCCCACCAGCAAAATCAACAGCGGCTGCAGCACGGCCAGCAGCACGCTGGTGGCGGCGTTGAGTTCGCGCTCCTGGATGGCGGCGGTGTGGTTCAGCATGGGCGCCAGCTCACCGCTTTTTTCACCGCCGCTGATCAGGCGACGGGCGACCGGCGGCAACCATCGAGCATCATCGAGCGCGCGCGACAGCGACACACCCTCGCGCACCTGGGCCGCCACGCGCTCGATATCAACCCGAGCGACGCGATTGCCGACCACGCCGGCCGAGACCTTCAATGCCTCGACCAGCGGGACAGCACTGGATACCAGGATCGCCAGGGTGCGGGTGAAGCTGGCCGTCTGACGCGCCCGCACCAGCCGCCCCAGCAGTGGCAGTCGCAGCAGCAGGCGATCGATGGCTTCGCGCGGTCGCGGACGACGCAGGGCGAAGGCAACTGCAATAGCGCCCAGAACCAGGGCGACCAGCAGCATCAGACCGTAACCGGCGATGAAATCCGACAAGGCCAGCAAACTGCGCGTCAGCAACGGAAGCTCCTGCGCTGACTGCTCGAACACACCCACCACACGCGGCACGACAAAACCAATCAGCCCCCACACCACCGCGATGGCGATCAATGCCAGCAGCAGCGGATAAACCAGGGCCACGCTCAAGCCCCGATTCATGGCCTCTCGCTGCTCGGCGAAATCAGCCAAGCGCTCGAGCACGATTTCCAGCTGGCCGGCCCGCTCACCGGCGGCGATGGCCGCAGTGTACATGTAGGGAAACAGCCGGGTATGCTCGGACATGGCCGCCGACAGGCTCTGACCCTCCATGACCCGCGCACGAATCGCGCCGAGCTGGCGGCGCAGGGCAGCTGCGTCGGCCTGCTCCAGCAGCACGCTCAAGACTTCCTCCAGCGTCAGGCCTGCCTTGAGCAGGGTGGCCAGCTGACGCAACAGCAGGGCGCGTTCGTTACCCTGCCCCGCCAGTGACCAGCCGCCGGCGCTTTCGCCCTTGACCTCGCGCACTTCCAACGGCAGCAGGCCGCGTTCGCGCAATTGCGCCCGGGCGGCACGCGCGGTATCGGCCTGGATCACCCCCTTTTGCGCCCGACCGCCCTGCAGGGCCTGGTATTCGAATGCGCCCATGCTGCCGTCAGACGCTCATCAGGCCGCCCGCGTCACGCGCAAGACCTCTTCAAGTGAAGTCACGCCCGCCGTAGCCTTGCGCCAGCCGTCGTCGAGAATCGACGGACTAAGCTCGCGCGCCAGCGCCTCCAGGCGCGCCTCGGCGGCGCCGTCGTGAATCAGCGCGCGCATGGCCTCATTCACCGGCACCAATTCATAGATACCGGATCTGCCGCGATAGCCGGAGCGCCCCGAGGGCAGATCTTCGCGCGGGCGGTACAAGGTGCTGTTCGGCAGGCCCTCTAAACCCAGGCGCGCCAGTTCCGTAGCGCTGACCGTGTAGCTTTCGCGCGTTTCCGGGTCCAGCACTCGCACCAGGCGCTGAGCTAGGGTGCCGATCAGGCTCGAGGCCAGCAGAAAGGGCTCAATGCCCATATCAACCAGACGCGTGATCGCACCGACCGCGGTGTTGGTGTGCAGGGTCGACAACACCAGGTGGCCGGTGAGACTGGCCTGCACGGCAATACGCGCGGTTTCCAGGTCACGGATTTCGCCGACCATGACCACATCCGGGTCCTGGCGGAGAATGGCGCGCAGGCCCCGGGCAAAGGTCAAATCGACCTTGGTGTTGACCTGGGTCTGACCGATGCCGTCAAGGTCGTACTCAATCGGGTCTTCGACCGTCATGATGTTGCGACTGCGATCGTTCAAGCGCATCAGCGCGGCGTACAAGGTGGTGGATTTGCCCGAGCCGGTGGGGCCTGTCACCAGCAGGATGCCGTGCGGCCGGGCAATCATGCTCGCCATGCGCGCTTCGGTATCCGGATCCATGCCCAGTTCGGCCAGATCGAGCCGTCCGGCCTGCTTGTCGAGCAGGCGCAGCACCACCCGCTCGCCATGATTCGACGGCAGGGTCGAGACCCGCACATCGACCGGACGACCGGCGATGCGTAGACCAATGCGGCCGTCCTGCGGCACGCGCTTTTCGGCAATGTCCAGGCGCGCCATGACCTTGATGCGCGAGGTGATCAGACCGGCCAGGGCGCGCGCCGGCGACATGACTTCCCGCAGCACGCCGTCGACCCGGAACCGCACCGACAGGCGCTCTTCGAACGGCTCGAGATGGATGTCTGACGCGCCCTCGCGCAGCGCCTGAGTCAGCAGACCATTGATCAGGCGAATGATCGGCGCATCATCCTCGCTTTCGAGCAGATCAGCCGGTTCCGGCAGGTCCTCGGCCAGGCGCGACAGGTCAAGGTCATCCCCCAGGTCTTCAGCAACCTGGGCAGCGGCCTCATCACCGGATTGATAAAGCTGGGTGACCCGGCGCTCAAAATCGGCGGCCGAGAGTTTTTCCAGCACCACGGCCGCGCCCAGTCTGCGGCGTACCTCCTGGACGGCGGCGAGATCGACCGGCTCGCGCACAGCCAGGCGCACGCGCTCGCCGTCCTGGCCGGCTATGGCCACACCGCGGCGGCGGGCAAAACCGTAGGCCGGTCGAAAATCAGCGTTCATCCGGTGGCGAGTGCAGGAAGTCGTGGAGGTCCGGTAGCAAGGGCATGTCCTCGGGACGTGCCAGGCCGCGTCGGCGCTCGCGCTGATCGAGCTGTTCACCGCGCATGCGCGTGTAGCGCGAGCGAGTCAGATCGTTGCTTAGCGCCTCGTCATGCAGGATTTGCGGCCGGATGAACACCATGAGGTTACGCTTGACGTTGTTGGTGGAGCGATAACGAAACAGTTCACCCAGCACCGGAATCCGACCCAGGCCGGGCACGCTCTCCATTTGTTCCTGCAAGTCTTCGCTGGTCAAGCCGCCCAGCACCAGAATGGCACCGTCGGGCACCATCACCCGGGTCGATATGGTGCGCTTGTTGGTGATCAGATCAACGGCACCGCCGGACGGCGCGAGGGTAGAGACCTCCTGAGCAATCTGCAGCATGATCATGTCCCCCTCATTGATATGCGGGGTGACATTGAGCTTGATGCCGATCTCCTGGCGATTGACGGTCTGGAACGGGTTGACCTGGCCGTCGCCGGTGGTAAAGCCCTGGGTGGCAAAACTACCGGACAAAAACGGCACTTCCTGACCAACGTTAATGCTGGCCTCGTGGTTATCCATGGTGACAATGGAGGGCGTGGACAGCACGTTGGTGTTGGTGTCCTGGCTGAGCGCTCGCGCCAGCGCCCCGATTTCGAGGATTTCGACGCCGAGCAGGCTGGAGCGACCGCGCACGTAGCCCAGATTCAGACCCCGCCCGGGCAGTAGCAGATTGCCGTCCGGCGTCACTTCGCCGGCGGCGGCGCTGAGATTGAGAATATTACGCCCACCCCCCTGGAAATTGGTACCCCCAAAGAAACCGCGATCACCCGAGGCGAAGGCCTGCCACTGGATACCCAGCTCGCGCGAGGTGTCGACGGCGACCTCGGCGATGATGGCCTCGACCAGCACCTGGGCACGCCGAATGTCGAGTTGATTGATGACCGACTGGATGTTGCGCAACACCGCCGGAGACGCAGTCACCACCAACGCATTGGTTTCGCGGTGGGCCTGGATACGCACGCGCTGGCCGTCCTCGCGATCCAGATCCAGTATGCCCTCGAGCACTGGCACCAGCGTGTCGGCCGTGGTGTAGCGCAGATAAATCACACTCGTGCCGCCCTGAGCCTCGAGCGGCGTATCCAGATGGCTGATCAAGGTGCGCAGACGCAGACGCAAATTGGGCTCGCCGGACAGGATGATGGTGTTGGTGCGCTCATCGGCCAATGCACTCTCGCCGCTGCCGCTGGTATGAAGACGATTCAGCAGCCGCACCACCTCAGCGGCATCGGCGTGACTCAAGGCAATGACCTCGATGTCCTGGTCGCTGGCGGCATCCAGGCGACGAATGATGTTCTCGATGCGTCGCACGTTGTTGGCGCGGTCGGCAATGATCAAGACGTTGGAAGCGTCGTGGTGAACCATGAAGGCCGACTGCGGCAGCAAAGAGCGCAGCAATTGAGAAGCTTCGGCCGCGCGCACATGCTCAAGCCGGATGATGCGGGTCACCGGATCATCGCCGCCGGCACGCATATCGTCCACCGGCACCCGCCCCTCCTGCCGCGCATTGACATCGGGCAGGATGCGCACCACGCGCTCGTCAGCCACTGCGGTGAAGCCATGCACGCGCAGGATCGACAAAAACACCTCATACACTTCGTCACGCCGCATGGGCTGGGTCGAGATCACCGTGACCCGACCCGCGACCTGAGGATCGATGATGATATTGCGACCGGTCATTTCGGCCACCGCCGTGATCAGGGCGCGGATATCGACATCGTTGAAGTTGAGCACGTGCTCGGCTGAACCGCGTTGGTCAGCATGCACGGAGCCGGCGAGAATCAGGGCAATCAGGAAAAACTTCAGGCGCTGCAACATGGCTTCAAACGGGCTCCACACTCGGTCCGGGCAATGGGCGAACTACAGCCTCGACATCAGATCCGCCAGGTCGGGGCGCAGGGTGATTTCGCGACCTTGGCGATTGATGGTAATGGACAATTCTCCGCTGCGCATGACATCGGCAAACAGAGCGCGGGCATCTTCTTCGGAAGTCAGCGGCTGACCGTTGACCGCCGTGACGATGTCATTGACCTGCAGGCCGAGCTGTCCAAACAGCGCGGCATCCCGTCCCGGCCGAACCCTGAAGCCGCCGCCGGCAACCGGCAAGACCGTGATCTGGTCGGCAATCTCGGTGGCCGTCGAACGGGGTTGCTGCAGTGAAGCGGCACTGATACCGCTTGGCAGCTCAAAGCCGCGGATGCCCGGCAGGTTGGCGGGGCTGGGACTGGCGCGGGCCGGGGTCGATGCTGCGCTCGCAGATGCTGATGCGGATGTCGCGCGCGGCATTTCCAGCGCCTCGCGGCGACCGTCCCGGGCCACGATCACGCGTCTGGCCTCGATCTCCTCCACCGTCCCGCCATCCGGCAGAGAATCCCCCAGCCGATAGACTCGCTCCCGGCCTTGCTCATCGGCGATGATGGCGAAGACTTCGGCACCGCCGCCCATGACCCCTTTCAGCTTCAAGGCACCACTGGCCTGCTGCACCGGCGCGGCGACGATGGGTATCGACGCGGCCGGCTCGCCGAATAAATCCCAGCGAAAACCGTCACGCGCCGACGCTGCCGGTTGAACCTGCGGCACCGGCGGCATGGGCAGGGTTGCGACCTGTGGACCGGCCAGAACCAGCCACAGCAAGCGAGTCATCAGCCACAGCAGGGCCATCGCCAGCAACACAATACCGAGCTGCGCCAGGCGTTTGGACCAAGATGCTGAAAGGCTGGCCATCAGGATAAAAAACGGGGAGTTGCCGAAAACCGCACCAGATTAGCACAGCCCCGGCAGCCCTGAAGCCGGGGCGAAATCGACTTTCATGATCTCCGCTTCGCGCGCCCATCCATGGCGTCCGGGCTTATCACGACATTGCGACGCGCAGGCTCAGCTTAGCGAGCTCCGGAACGCCGCCTTCTGCCGCCGCCGCCCGACCTCGGCCTGCCGTCGGCTTTCTTTTTCTTGCGCGGCGGCGGCCGTTCCAGACGCGGCAGACTGTCGGGATCGTGCTGAATGACCGGCAGCTGCAGGTCGATGTACTGCTCGATGTCGGGCAAATAGAACGCGTAATCCTCGCAAGCAAAACTGATGGCATCGCCGGTGGCCCCCAGCCGAGCCGTGCGGCCAATGCGATGCACATAGTCGGCCGCGTCCTGCGGCAGGTCATAGTTGATGACATGGCTGACATCCGGGATGTGCAGGCCGCGAGCGGCCACATCGGTAGCCACCATCACATCGATCTGGCCATCATGAAACCGCTTGAGCAGCTTCTGGCGCTTGACCTGGGGCACATTGCCGGCCAGGGCCGCGACATTGAAACCGTTCGCCTTCAGAGTTCGCGCGATGTGGTCTACGGCGTGGCGGGTGTTGGCAAACACCATCACATGGCCGTCATTCATGGCCTTGAGCAATTGCACCAGCAAGGGCAGCTTTTCGCGATTGGCGGGGTAATAGACCACCTGGGTGACCCGTTCGGTGGTCATCTGCTCTTCCTCGACCCGGATGGTCTCGGCATCGTTCATGTGCTCGTAGGCCAGCTCGGTGACCTTGAACGGGAAGGTGGCGGAAAACATCAGGGTCTGACGCTGACTGGGCGGCGGCATGCGCCTGAACAGGAAGCGGATGTCGGTAATGAAGCCGAGGTCGAACATTCGGTCGGCCTCATCCAGCACCGCGACTTCGATGTACTTCAGACTGTAGACATCCTGCTTGAGGTAGTCGATCAGGCGACCCGGAGTGCCGATCAGGATGTCCACACCGTCTGCGATCTCGGAGCGTTGCTTGGCGTAATCCACACCACCGTAAGCCAGCAGGGTGCGCAAGCCGGTATGCTTGCCCAGCAGCTCGGCATCGCGATGAATCTGGATCGCCAACTCGCGCGTCGGGG
>SLJA01000345.1 GCA_007135355.1 Wenzhouxiangella sp. | reverse complement strand
GTTCATCTGCGTTCATCTGCGGTAAAAGCCCTCCAGCCGCCAGATCAGCGCGAAAAAGGATGGCGGAGGATGACGTTGGCGTCGCGTTCGGGGCCGGTGGAGAGCATGTGCACGGGCGCTTCGACCAGCTCTTCGATCCGCTCCAGATAAGCCACAGCGCCTTCCGGCAGCTTGGAACGCTCGGTCAGGCCCTGGGTGGTGCCGCTCCAGCCGGGCAAGGATTCATACACCGGGTGCGCACGGGCCCATTCTTCGGCCCCGACCGGGAAGCCTTCCACGCCCTCGTAAGCGATGCAGATCTTGACCTCATCGAAGGCATCCAGCACATCGAGCTTGGTGATACACAAGCCGCTGACTCCGTTGACCCGCACCATGCGCTTGAGGGCCACGGCATCCAGCCAGCCACAGCGGCGTGGGCGGCCCGTGGTGGCACCGAATTCCACACCCCGCTCGGCCATCAGGCGACCATTGTCGTCCTCCAGCTCGGTCGGAAACGGCCCGCTTCCCACCCGTGTGGTGTAGGCCTTGGTGATACCCAGCACGTAGTCGATATCACCGGGGCCGACGCCCGTGCCGCACATCACCCCGCCGACCGTGGTATTCGAGGAGGTGACGAAGGGATAGGTGCCGTGGTCGATGTCGAGCAGGCTGCCCTGCGCACCCTCGAACAGGATGGTCTTGCCGGCGCGGCGGTAGTCGTGCAGTTCGCCGGTCACGTCGGCAAACATCGGCGACAGCTCAGCACCCAGGGCTGCGGCTTCATCAGCAATGGCCGCCGCGTCCAGCGCCTCGGCATGAAAATACCGGGTCAGGACAAAATTGTAAAAATCCAGCACCCCTTCAAGCTTGTCAGCCAGCCGCCCGGCATCAGCCAGGTCGGCCAGGCGCAAACCATGCCGACCCACCTTGTCTTCGTAGGCCGGACCAATCCCACGACCCGTAGTGCCGATCTTGCGCTGCCCGCGCGCCCGCTCACGGGCATGATCCAGTGCCTCGTGACAGCGCAATATCACCGGGCAGGCCGGCGATATGCCCAACTTGTCACGAACATTCAGACCACGCTGCTCGAGTCCCTGGATTTCCTGAATCAGGGCGCGCGGCGAAACCACCACGCCATTGCCGATCAGGCAGCGCGCGCGATCGGTCAGCACTCCCGAGGGGATGACATGCAGGACTGTCTTGCGGCCGTTGATGACCAAGGTATGCCCGGCATTATGGCCACCCTGGAAGCGCACCACCGCATCGGCCTGGTGCGCCAGCAGGTCAACGATCTTGCCCTTGCCCTCGTCACCCCACTGGGTGCCGAGGATCACCACCGATTGGCTCATCTGTTGTCAGCCCGGCCCGCTATTCCGGCCGCGCTCGATCGAAGAACCGGAAGAAATCGGAACGGGTGTCGAGCAACAACATGTCGCTGTCGGTGCCAATTGCTGCTTCATAAGCCTGCATGCTGCGCCAGAACGAGAAGAACTCACGGTTCTGATCGAAGGCTTCGGCGAAGATTTCGATCGAACGGGCATCACCCTCACCGCGCAGGCGCTGTGCGTCACGTTCGGCGTCGGCCATCAGAACGCGGACCTGGCGGTCGGCGTCGGCGCGAATCCGTTCGGCCCGCTCCCGACCCAGCGAGCGCAGCTCGTTGGCGAACTCCAGGCGCTGGGTTTCCATGCGCTCGAACACCGCGGTCAGGACTTCCTCGGTCAGCTCGATCTTCTTGATACGAACATCGATCACGTCAATACCGAAATCCTGGAATCGTTGATCGGCACGCTCGACCAGCGCTTCCATCATTTCCCGGCGCTGCTCCGAGACCACCTCACTCAAGGTCCGGCGGGCGAACTCGTCACGCAGGTCGTTACGAATCAGCTGGCTCAGGCGGGCGCGGGTGAACAGCATGTCGCCGTTGGTGGCCACATAGAACGCTCGCGGGTCGGTGATACGCCACTTGACGTAGTAATCGACCTCGACGAACTTCTGCTCGGCCGTGTTCATCTGCTCCGGACGCATGTCCAGGGTGATGATGCGACGCTCAAGGGTGCGCACATTGTTGATGAACGGCATCTTGAAGTGCAGACCCGGATCATAGTCGGAGCGGATGATCTCACCCAGCCGGAACTTGATCGCGTGCTCGGTCTCCTTGACCACGAAGATGCTGTTAAGGCCAATAAAAATGGCCACGATGATAATAATAGGGATGAAAATTTTCATATCAGCGTACTCCCCGGCCGGTGCGTGCCCGCGGATCGGCCTGGCCGACCACGCGCTGCTGTTCTGACGGCGACATCAGCGGCGCCGGCGGCGGTGCCGTTCCTGACGATCCGCCGCGCAAACCATCCAAAGGCAGGTAAAAGATATTGCCGCTGGCCTCGACGTCCATCAGGATTTTGGCCGAACGGCCCAGCACCCGCTCCATGGTTTCAAGATAAAGCCGCTCGCGGGTCACTTCCGGCGCGCGGCTGTACTCGGCCAGGATGGCAACAAATCGATCGGCATCACCGGTTGCCCGGGCAATAATCGCTTCGCGATAGGCCTGCGCTTCTTCCAGAACACGGGCCGCTCGACCACGCGCCTCAGGCACGACCTGGTTGGCGTAGGCCTGAGCTTCGTTGGCAAAACGGATCTGGTCTTCGCGGGCGCGAACTACGTCGTCAAACGCGGCCCGAACCTGCGCCGGTGGGCGCACTTCCTGCAGGTTGAAAGAAGTCAGCTCGATGCCCGCTTCCAGGCGCTCAAGAATCTCAACCAGCAAACCCTGGGTATCCAGCGCGATCTGTCCGCGCCCGATCTCCAGGATGAAGTCCATGTTGTTGGTACCCACGATTTCGCGCATGGCACTGTCGGCCGCGTGACCCAGGGCCACTTCGGGTTCCTGCACGTTGAACAGGAAATTTTCCGGCTCGATCACCCGGTACTGAACGGCGAACGCCAGCTCGATCAGGTTTTCATCACCGGTGAGCATGCGCGAAGAGCTTTCCAGCGAGCGCACCCGAGTCACATTGACCCGCTCGACCACGTCAATCGGACGCGGCAGGGTGAAGTTCAGACCCGGGGTCAGCGTGCGCACATGTTCACCGAAGCGCAGCACTACGCCGCGCTCGGCCTCGTCGATGATGTGGACGGAATTCCAGGCCACCCAGATCACCACCAGCAGGCCAATCAGCAGACCGATGCCGGCCAGCGAGGGACCACCGCCACTACTGCCGCTACCGCCGTCGCGCGAGCCGCCGCCATCGCCGCCCATGATTTTCTTCAGTCGACGTTGAACATTGGCGAATACCTCGTCGAGATCAGGCGGCTGCTGCCCGCCGCCGCCTTTCCAGGGGTCGCGGTCACCACCGCCATTACCGCCGCTTCCGCGTCCGGGTTCATTCCAGGGCATTGCTGTCTCCGTAACTATGCGATGCAAAGGCAGGCGATACCGCCAACCGGCATCGGGCCGATCGGCTTGATAAAGAAGTCTCGCTGTGCCAAACGATCCGGGTTTTCAATGGGATGTTGTTTGGGCTCCCGGTCAAGCCCACTAGTTTAGCAATAGATCGCGTGCTAGTTTGCCATCCAGGCCGTCAAGTCGCGTCAAGGCACGCAAGTCGCGTCGAGCGAGATCAACCTGCAGGCGCGTGCCGCCGTCATCTTCGACCCGCTCGCCACGCACACCGCCGAGATCGAACAAGCGCGAACGCAAACGCTGGCCTTCCGGCGGCAGCCGAATCTCGCGTCGAATGCGGCCCTCGTCGACCCGTTCGGCGACGCAGGCACGTAAGGCATCCAGACCGTCGCCGGTCGCAGCCGATAGCCAGACCGATTCGACCACGCCATTGGCATCGCGTTCCACGGCCGCCGACTGTTGGTTCAAGTCGATCTTGTTGTAAACGGTCAGCCGCGGCAATTCCGCCGCACCAATCTGGTCCAGCACCTCTTCAACCACGGCCATATGGCGCTTGCGATCCGGATCGGAGGCGTCGACGACGTGAATGACCAGACTGGCGGCCAGGGTCTCTTCCAGGGTGGCGCGAAAAGCGGCGATCAGTTCATGCGGCAGCTCACGGATGAAGCCCACGGTGTCGCTGAGCAGGATGGGCGAGCCGTCAACCCCGTCAATGCGGCGCACGGTCGGGTCCAGCGTGGCGAACAGCTGGTCCCGGGCCATGACCGCCGATTCAGTCAGGCGGTTGAACAAGGTCGACTTGCCGGCATTGGTGTACCCCACCAGCGCCACCAGCGGGATTTCACTGCGCCGTCGTCCGCGCCGGCCCTGCTCACGCCGTTGCTCGACCCGGGCCAGGCGGGCGCTGAGTTGACGAATACGATCGCCCAGCAAGCGGCGGTCGGTTTCCAGCTGGGTTTCGCCGGGACCGCGCAACCCGATCCCACCACGCTGGCGCTCGAGGTGAGTCCAGCCGCGGACCAGTCGCGTTGACAAATGCCTGAGCTGAGCCAGCTCGACCTGCAACTTGCCCTCGTGCGAGCGTGCGCGCTGGGCAAAGATGTCGAGAATCAGGGTGGTGCGATCGAGCACATTACATTTCAGGGCGCGCGCCAGGTTGCGCTCCTGGATCGGACTCAGGCGGCCATTGACCAGCACCAGGGCGATATCGTCGCCGGCAACCAGCTCCTTGACCTCGTCGACCTTGCCCGCACCGACGAAAAACTTGGGGTCCGGCCGGTCACGCGGCGCCTGCACTTCGGCCACCACGGCGAGTCCCGCCGATTCAGCCAGGCGACGAAACTCCTCTCGGCTGTCGGCGTCGTCCAACGCCGTGATGACTGGATGCAGCAACAGCGTGCGATTCGAGCTCGCACGAACCGGTGATTCCTCGGTCGAAATCAGGAGTCTTCGTCCTCTTCGTTCTGCGCCAGTCGCACGTTGCGCGCCGGCACCACCGTCGAGATCGCATGCTTGTAAATCATCTGGCTGACGGAGTTTTTGAGCAAAACAACGAAGTTGTCAAACGACTCAATCTGGCCCTGCAGCTTGATGCCGTTGACCAGATAAATCGACACCGGAACGCGCTCTCGTCTGAGCGCATTAAGAAACGGATCCTGTAGCGATTGCCCCTTGGACATGCCTGCACTCCTTAAGTTGTGGCTCTATATCGTTATTGTTCGGTCCGCAGTGTCTTGCAACACACCGCCTGCCACTGGTCCCGCTCAGACGCTCACCCTGCACCCAGGGCAATCCATCTGGCGGCCTGCCTAATCACCATCGCGTCCGTGGCCATACGGGCTGAATCATACCAGAGGGTTCGCGGAAATTTGCGAAAGCCGGTCAGCTGACGCTTGGCCAGCTGGCGGGTGGCCGCGGCGATCCGGGCCCGCAGGCCTGCCACATCCCGCGGTCGCTGCAAATGCTCCCAAACTTGCCGATAGCCGACGCTGCGCATGGCCGGCGCGTCCGCATGCAAATCGGGCCGCCGGCGCAGGCCCGCCACCTCTTCGATCAGCCCGGCTTCGAGCATCGCGGCCGCCCGTTGCTCGATCCGCGCGTGCAAGCTTTGGCGCGATGCCGTCGTCAAGACGATCCGCAGGCTGGAAAAACGCGGCAATCTCGGTTGATTGTGGTGTGAACTCAGGCCCTTACCGGTCAGCTCCAGCACCTCCAGCGCGCGCTGGACGCGCTGGGCATCGCCCGGGCGAATGCGGCGCGCGCTTTCCGGGTCGCGCATGGCCAACTCTCGGTGCAGCGCCTCCCAACCCCGTTCGCCGGCCCTGCGCGCGAGCCGCGCACGCACTTCAGGGTCTGCCACCGGCAACTCGTCCAGGCCATATAGCAGGGCACGGAAGTACAGATTGGTGCCGCCCACCAGCAGCGGCGTTTTGCCCATGGCGGCGGCCGAGCGCATGGCTTGTTCGGCATCGGCGACGAACTCGGCCGCCGAATAGCCCTGCTCGGGGTCACGAATATCAATCAGCGCGTGCGGGTAACGAAGCAAGGTTTCGCGATCCAACTTGGCCGAGCCGACATCCAGTCCGCGGTAGACCTGGGCCGAATCCACGCTGATCAGGCTGACCGGCAGCTGGTCGTGAATGGCCAGGGCCATGCCGGTCTTGCCGGCTGCCGTCGGCCCCATCAGCAAAATCGCCGGAGGCAGCCCGGCGCCCGCCTCACTGGCCACGCAAAAACAATTGATCGAGGGCCTTCATATCCAGCTGAACCCAGGTCGGACGACCGTGATTGCATTGATCACTGCGCTCCGTGCGCTCCATGTCGCGCAGCAACGCATTCATTTCGTCAATATTCAGGCGCCGATTGGCCCGCACCGAGCCGTGGCAGGCCATACTGGACAACAAACGATCAATATGCGCCTCAACGCGGTCACTGCGGCCCAGCTCAACCAGATCGGCCAGCACGTCCCGCACCAGCTGCAGCACATCGCCCCCCACCAGCAGCGCCGGCACCGAGCGGACGGTCAGCGATTCCGGCCCTGAAGGCTGCAGATCAAATCCCAACCGCGACAGTGACTCGGCGCTATGCTCCAACACCCGCAGCTCGCCGGCCGAGACCGCTAATCGCTCCGGCACTAACAGGGTTTGCGCCTTGACTCGGGCCTCGACCCAGGAGCGCTTGAGCTGTTCATAGACAATCCGCTCATGGGCGGCATGCATGTCGACGATCACCAGCCCCCGCGCGTTCTCCGCCAGAACGAACACACCAGCAACCTGAGCCAGCGCAAAACCCAGTGGCGGCACATCGCCGCCGGCAGCCGCCGGGGGTGGCGCGGTCCCAGCCAGACGACCATAGCGCGCCATGGTCTCGGCCACGCTCAAGCCCAATCCGGTCTGGGTACCGCCAGCCGGCCAGCTGCCCGCCGAAGCGGCCGGCACTGCCGCCGCAGCCTCGCGTGGACGGGTCTCGCTCAAGGCACGGTGAATACTGGAAAACAAGAAATCATGCACCTTGCGGCCATCGCGAAAGCGCACTTCGGTTTTCTGCGGATGCACATTGACGTCTACCCGTCTGGGGTCAATGCTGAAATGCAGCACGAAGGCCGGATGCCGACCGTGGAACAGCACGTCCTGATAGGCCTGGCGCACGGCATGGGCGACCAGCCGATCCCGCACCAAGCGGCCGTTGACGAAAAAAAACTGCAAATCAGCCTGGCTACGCGAGAAAGTGGGCCGGGCAACGTAGCCGGACAAGGTCAAGCCGTCATGTACGCTCTCAAGTTCCAGCGCCTGCTCAATGAATTCTTGCCCGCACACCTCGGCCACGCGTCGCTGCGTCCCGGCGGACGCCGTAACCGCCGGCAGTCGACGCAGCGCGCGCCCGTTGTGCAGCAGCTCAAAGCCGCAGGCCGGATTGGCCAGCGCCAGGCGGCGTACCACATCGTCGATATGTCCGAACTCGGTGCGCTCGGTACGTACAAATTTGCGCCGGGCCGGTGTATTGAAAAACAGATCAGTCACTTCGACCACGGTGCCCGTCGGCATGCCGCACGGTTCGGGGCCGTCCAGTCGCCCTTGCTCGGCGCGGATTTCAGAACCAGACTCAGCATCCCGAGCCCGCGAAGCCAGCCTGAGCCGCGACACCGAGGCGATCGAAGCCAGTGCCTCGCCGCGAAAGCCCAGCGTCGCCACGCTTTCCAGGTCTTCGAGTGAGGCGATTTTGCTGGTCGCATGCGGGTCCAGCGCCATCCGGAGCTCCTCGACGGCAATGCCCCGGCCGTCATCAGCCACGCGGATCCGACGCAGTCCACCCTCGTCGATCTCGACGCGGATTCGACTGGAGCCGGCGTCCAGGCTGTTTTCAAGCAGTTCCTTGACCACCGAGGCGGGCCGCTCGACCACCTCGCCGGCGGCAATCTGATTGATGAGGTGCGCGGGCAGCTTGCGGATCGGCATGCCGCGAAGTGTAAAGGAATCCGAGCCGGCTTTATGAGTTGGAGGGGATGACCAGAACGGCTCCCGGATGAATGACGTCACCATTCAGATCATTGGCCGCCCGCAGCTGCGAGACGCTGACCTGGTAGCGTTGCGCGATCACGCCCAGAGTATCGCCACGCTGAACCACATGCTGGTGGCTGCCATTGCGGTTGGCGGCAAACCAGGTGCCCGGCGGCGCATTGCGCTGGAAGTGATGGCGTATACCCGTAGCAATGGCGCTGGCCACCTGACGTCGATGGGCCGGCGTGTTCAGCGCCTGCTCATCCTGCGGATTGCTGATGAAACCCACCTCGATCAGCACGCTGGGCACGTCCGGTGCCCGCAGCACCACGAAATTGGCCCGTTCAACATTGTTGCGGTGCACGCGCCCCACGGTTCCGAGCTGACGCAGCAGCTGCTCGGCAGCATCTTCGCTGTATTCCAGGGCCGCGCTCTGCGACAAATCCAGCAGTACGGAACTGAGCATATCGTCGGTTTGATTCAGCGGCACGCCACCGATCAGGTCGGCCTTGTTCTCTCGTTGCGCCAGCAAGCGCGCCGCCTGGCTGGAGGCCCCGCTGCGCGAAAGAATGTAGACGGAACTGCCGCGCACACGGAAATCACGGAAGGAGTCGGCATGAATCGACAAAAACAAATCGGCGCCGGCGTCGCGCGCGCGCTGGTAACGGGTCTGCAGCGGCAGAAAATAGTCGCCGGTGCGCACCATAACCGCGCGCATGCCCGGCATTTCGTTGATGCGACGCTCCAGCTCCCGAGAAATTTCCAGCGTAACAGTCTTTTCATAGGTGCCGCCAGGGCCAATAGCGCCCGGATCTTCACCGCCGTGGCCGGCGTCAATGGCAACGATCATGTCGCGCTGGCCGGCGTTGGGTTGACGCACCGCTTCACGCACCC
>SLJA01000114.1 GCA_007135355.1 Wenzhouxiangella sp. | reverse complement strand
GCACCCTGCAGGCACTGTAAGCTGGCGATTCACGCGTTCGCCTGGAGTCAAGCATGAATTTGCGCCATCCCACCCTGGAAGACAGCCTGCTCCTGCTGGTCGATGTGCAGGGCAAGCTGGCTCGGTTGATGCACGAGACCGAAGCCATGATCCGCCAGCAGCAGATTCTGATCGAGGCCTGCCGCTTGCTCGAAGTGCCGATCATCTGGGCCGAACAGCTGCCCGACAAGCTGGGCCCGACGGTGCCTGAACTGGTCGAAAAGCTTGATGGTCTGTCGCCCCTGGCCAAGTCCAGTTTCGGCTGCTGCGGTGATCAGAGACTGATGCAGGCCATCCGCGCCAGCGGTCGGCGCCAGGTGCTCTTGTGCGGTATCGAGGCCCATGTCTGCGTGTGGCAGACGGCGGCGGCGCTCAAGCGCGAGGGCTACGCCGTGCACCTGGTCTGTGATGCGGTATCTTCGCGCTCGGCCTTCAATCGCGAGATCGCGTTGCGCCGCATGGACGCCGCCGGCGTTTGCTTGAGCAATGTCGAAATGGTGCTGTTCGAGTTGATGCAGACGGCGGATCACCCGCGCTTTCGCGAGGTCACCCGCCTGCTCAAGTGATCGGCGTTATACGAACAGATCCGGCAGCAGCGGCTCGCCGGGCTTGACCGCGTAGGGTTCCAGGTCGGTGACCCCGGCCCGCGCCAGCACCTCGTCGTCGATGAAGAAATTGCCGCTGATTTCGGCCGCCGGCTGGGTCAGAATCCAGCGTGCGGCATCGGCCATGATCTCGGGCTTGCGGCAGTTCTCCGGCTTGACCGCCCCGCCCAGCATGGCCAGCGCGGCGGTGGCAATCACCGTGCGCGGCCACAGCGCGTTGACCGCAATGCCTTGAGGCTTGAACTCCTCGGCCATGCCCAGGACGCACAGGCTCATGCCGTACTTGGCCATGGTGTAGGCCACGTGCGGCGCGAACCACTGCTTGTCCATGTTCAGCGGCGGCGACAGGTTGAGAATGTGCGGATTGTCGGCCTGTTTCAAGTAGGGCAGGGCGGCTTGCGAGCAGACGAAAGTGCCGCGAACATTGACCCCGAACATGAGGTCGAAGCGCTTCATCGGTACCTCTGGTGTCGGCGCCAGAAAAATGGCCGAGGCGTTGTTGACCAGGATGTCGATGCCGCCGAAGTGCTCTGCTGCCCGGGCCATGGCCGCGGCCACGGCATCCTCGTCGCGGATGTCGAGTTTCAGGGCCAGCGCCCGGCCGCCGGCCGCTTCAATTTCTTCGGCGGCCGTATGGATCGTGCCCGGCAGTCTGGGGTGCGCGCGCTCGGTCTTGGCGGCGACGACGATGTTGGCGCCGTCGGCGGCCGCACGCAGGGCAATGGCTTTGCCGATGCCGCGCGAGGCGCCGGTGATGAACAGGGTTTTGCCGGATAGAGAGTGGGTCATGCAACCATTCCTTGCCAAATCGAGACGTAGACCGGCAGTGCCGGAGACAATGCGCCCGGGCCGGCATCAACGGCACTCGCGCAACAGGAACCTTATGCTACCCGACGCGCTTTGACGCGGGGCGTTCGTAATATGCGGTTTTCACCTCACTCTTATGGATAACGGTTTTCTCGCCGCCTTGATGGACCTGATCGAAGCCCGCCCGATGTGGCTGGTGCTGGCGGCGTTTGTCTTCGCCCTGCTGGAGTCCCTGGCCATTGTGGGTCTGGTCATGCCGGGCATCGTGTTGCTGTTTCTGGTCGGGGCGGTGGTGGGCTTCGACTTGAGCCTGTTCTTGTGGGTGTGGTTGGCGGCCACGCTCGGCGCCTTGAGCGGTGACCTGGCCAGTTACTGGATCGGACGTCATTTCCAGGAGCGGATTCCGGGTCTTTGGCCGTTTCATCGGCGCCCCGAGCTGCTGCAGTCGGGGCAGCTGCTGTTTGCCCGCCACGGTGGCAAGAGCATTTTCATCGCCCGCTTCATCGGACCCATGCGTCCGGTTGTGCCCATGCTGGCCGGCATGCTGGGTTTGCGGCGCTGGATCTTCCTGGCTTTTGCGCTGCCGGCGGGGATTCTTTGGGCCCCGGTTTACCTGGTGCCGGGCATGGTTTTCGGCGCCTCGCTGGATCTGGCCGCCGAGCTGGCCGGCCGCCTGGTCTTGCTGCTGGTGCTGGCCGTGCTCGGGGTCTGGTTTGTGGCCTGGATTACGCGGGTGATCTATGAATTTACCGCGCGGCGCAGCGGCTGGTGGCTGAAAAGCCTGGTGCGCTGGGCCCACCGTCATCCGGTCGCCGGGCGTCTGGTCGGCAACCTGTTCGAGCCCGGGCGTCATCAGGTCATCTCGATCGCCTTGCTGGGTTTGCTGATGACCGCGGCGTTGGTGTTGCTGGTCTCCATGCTGATCGTGGCCCCGTTTGCCCTGCCGGCCTGGGATGCCGAACTGCAAGTCGTCAGCCTGGCTGCCAGCCTGCGCAGCCATCTGGCCGACCCGATTTTCGTCGTCCTGGTGCTGGCTGCCGATATCCGCGTTCTGACCCTGCTGAGCGGGGTTGTGGCGCTGCTGCTGCTGGTGCAGCGCCGCTACCATGCGCTGCGCTACTGGGTGACCGCGGTGGCCGGCGGTTGGTTGCTGGCCGAGATCACGGCGGCCCTGATGGGGCTGGTCGTGCCCACCGATGCAACCGGATCCGGACTGGACGAGGTGCCGCACCGGGCTTTTGCCCTGGCCTCGCTGATTTTCGGGTTCTTCTCGGTCATGGTGGCCAAGGATTTGCACGCCCGTCGCCGCAAGTGGCCCTACCTGTCGACCAGCGTGGTGCTGGCCGCCCTTGGGTTCGCTCAGTTCTATCTCGGCCAGGCCTCCTTAATCGGTTTGCTGGCCGCGTTCGCCCTGGGCACGGGCTGGCTGGCGCTGGTGGGCATTGCTTACCGGCGCCGAGCGCGACCGCGCACCCATCCGGTCTGGTTTGCCATGGTGCTTTCGCTGGCATTTATCGTGATTGCCGGCACCCATGTGCAGCTGGCTTACGACGACAAACTGGCGGCCAGTCGGCTGGAATTGCCGGTGCGCCAGCTGCAGCGGCAGGACTGGATTGAAACGGAGTGGCAGCGCTTGCCGCAGCGCCGTTCCGTGTTGGGCTCGTACCAGCAGCAGCGTTTCGACCTACAGCTGGAAGCGGATTTATCCGCGCTTGAAACCGGTTTGCTGGCAGCCGGCTGGCGTTATCCGCCAACCGGTGATCCGGTCGGCCTGCTGCGTCATCTGGTGGCCACGCCGGAGGTTGAAGCACCCACCCTGCTGCGCGACTTTGCCGGTCGACCGGAAGATCTGGTTCTGGTCATGGACCGGCTCGACGATGAGCGTCTGGTGCTGCGCCTGTGGGATTCGGGCGCGCGCCTGATGCCGGGCGCCACCCCATTGTGGCTGGGTCAGGTGCGGCATGCCCGGCTCGAGCCGGGCTGGTTGGGTTTTCAGCGCTGGAAGAAGCTGACCGGGTCGCGGTCCGATGCCTTGGGCGTCTTGCTGAACTCGCTGCCCGAGCCGGCCGTGCTGGAGCAGCGGGATGGCATTGTCTTGATCAGTCTTCGCTCGGCGATTGAACCGTTGCCTGTTCAACCAGCGGCATCAATGTCTCCAGACGCTGCTGCGGATCGGTGATTTCCAAAAGCTGCTGGGCCTGCTTGAGTTCCAGCGGCAAAATCGAGGCGAGAGCAAAGCCCAGGCTGCCGGCATTATCCGGGTCGACCTGTAGCTGCGCGGACAGCTGTTCATGTCGCAGCAGCTCTCTCATGAGGGTTTGCAGGGCAGCATACTGCGGCGCCACCGGCCGCGCAGCTTCGGGCGGCAGCCAGGCCACCTGGCCGATCAACAGCCCGTCGTGGCGAGCGTGCGTTGATTCGATTAGAAAGCGCCGCTGACCGCGTGTGGCCAGACCCAGCAGTCCGTCTTCCAGGGTGGTGAAGTCGGTGATGATGGCCTCGGTGCCGATGCGCGCATGCCAGGCCTCGCCCTGATCATCCTCGGGGAAACGGGCCACCACGCCAAAGCCGTGGCCGGCTCGCATGCACTCGCGCACCATGTCGATATAGCGCGACTCGAAGATGCGCAGCGGCAGCAGGGCATCCGGGAACAGGACGGTTTGCAATGGAAACAGCGGCAATGATTCGCTCATGCTTCTCCCCGAACAAAGCGCTGCGGCGCATTGCCAAAACCCTTGTTGCTCATGAAGACCACATGGTCTCCAGGACGAACGGCATCGCGCAGATCCTTGAGCAGATTGGTGATCTGGCGTCTGGGGCGACCCTGACCGTCGAGCTTGGCCAGGATTTCGCCAGGGTCCCAGTCCATTGAATCATTGGTTTTGAACCAGACGTGGTCGGCTGCGGCCAGGGCCGGGGCCAGTTCATGCACATGGTAGCCGCCACGCATGGTGTTGCTGGCCGGCTCCAGCGCGACCAGGATGCGCGCGCTGCCGATACTGCGACGCAGGCCCTCGAGCGTCAGGCGAATGGCCGTGGGATGGTGCGCAAAATCATCGTAGACCCGAGCGCCGTTGACCTCGCCAAGAAATTCCAGCCGCCGCTTAACGCCCTGGAACTCCACCAGCGCGGCGATGGCCCGGGCCGGCGCGACGCCAGCCGCGTCAGCCGCAACCACCGCGGCCAGGGCGTTCATGGCGTTGTGACGGCCGGTCAGCGTCCAGTTCAATTCCGCGACCCGTTCACCGGCGCGGTGGAACACCAGTTGCCGGCCGGCGGGCTCAGCCAGCTCGACCTGCCAGTCGCCTTCGGCGGCCATGCCAAAACGGGTCAATTCGCTCCAGCAGCCCCGGTCCAGCACACCTTTTAGAGCTTGATCGTCGCCGTTGACGACCAGGCGCGCGTTGCCGGCAATGCTGCGCACGAAATGGTGGAACTGCTGCTGGATCGCGTTGAGATCGGCGTAAATGTCGGCGTGGTCAAACTCCAGGTTGTTCAGGATGGCGACGTCGGGTCGGTAGTGCATGAATTTGGCCCGCTTGTCGAAAAACGCCGTGTCGTATTCATCGGCTTCCACCACAAACCAATCGTCCCCGCTACGTGCCGAGACACCGAAGTTTTTCGGCAGTCCGCCGATCAGAAAACCTGGGTTGAGCCCGGCATGCTCCAGGATCCAGGTCAACATGCTGGCGGTGGAAGTTTTGCCATGCGTGCCGGCGACGGCCAGAACGCGCCGTCCGGCCAGATAGTTTTCGCCCAGCCAGCGCGGTCCGGAAGCGAACGGCAGGCGCTCGTTCAGGATTCGCTCAATGCAGGGATTACCGCGGCTCAGCGCGTTGCCGATCAGCACCAGGTCAGGTGCGGTATCCAGCACCGCCGGATCATAGCCCTCGGTCAGCTCAATGCCCAGGGCTTCGAGTTGACTGCTCATGGGTGGATACACGTTCTTATCCGAGCCGCTGACTTCATGCCCATCGGCCCGGGCCAGTGCCGCCAGACCGCCCATGAAAGTGCCGCAAATGCCAAGAATATGAATTTTCACAAAGGCCCCGCCAGACTGCTGATGATGCTGAATGAGATCACGAAAAGTAGCATGGCTACCGCGAGCCCGGCGGCAAAGCTGGTGTCCAGCGCATGCCGCCAGATGTGGCCGTCAACCACGAATGACCAGAAGAACACCAGCAGGCTGATAATGATCACCGGCGCCGAGGGCTCGCCACTGGTGTCGAAGTTGAAGGGCAGAGTAATCAGCGAGAGCAGGGCGCTGGTGCCGAACAGCGCGCTCAGGGTCTGTTCCCAACGGTTGGCGCGACGGCGCAGGCGCAAAACCAGCCACACCAAAACCAGGGGCAGCGCGGCCGCCAGCACCAATATGGCCGTCGGGTGGTCCGGGGTACGGCCGATGTTCAAGCTGAGCGCGGCGATGAGAACATAGAAGGTCATGCAGGCCAGCAGGACGCTGCGCCCGGCGGGTAAATCCTGCGGGCCGCGCCGCAGCAGGACGATATCGATCAAACACGAAAACAGTGAGCTCATGGTCGACAATCGTGGCAGGATGCTGAAATGGATCGAACCCCCGAAAACGGCATCCCGGAACCGGATGAGGTGCTGGATGTCCGCGGCCATGCCTGCCCGGTGCCAGCCACCGAAGCGCGCAAGCGCCTGGATCGCATGGCCCCGGGCCAGATTCTTGAAGTCATCGCCACTGACCCCCTGGCCGTGGTCGACCTCCAGATTCTATGCGATCGCTGTGGCCACAGCGTGTTGGACAGCCGCGAGACCGCGGCTTTGGTGACGATATGGATCCGGGTCAGTCCAGGGCATCCACCAGGCGTTGGTTGATGGTCTCGATGTCACCGATGCCGTTGACTTCAACCAGCAGCCCGCGTTCACCGTAGTATCCGGTCACCGGCGCGGTCTGCTGATGGTAGACCGACAGGCGATTGCGCACCACCGCTTCGGTATCGTCGGAGCGTCCTTCTTCGGCGGCCCGCTTGGCCAGGCGCTGCACGATTTGCTCCTCGTCGACGGTCAGCTCCAGCGCCCTGTCGACCGGCTGACCCAGGCGCGACAGCAGCTGATCAAGCGCTTCGGCCTGGACCAGATTGCGTGGGAAGCCGTCCAGAATGTATCCGCCGGAGATGTCGGGTTGCCCCAAGCGCTCCTCGATGAGCCCCAACACCAGCTCATCGGAGACCAGCTCGCCGGCGTCCATGGCCGCCTTGGCCTTGAGTCCCAGCGGCGAACCGGCCTTGACTGCGGCGCGCAACAGATCGCCGGTGGAGATGTGCGGAACCTGAAGGCGCTGCTTGAGCAGCGCGGCTTGAGTGCCCTTGCCCGATCCGGGCGGGCCGAGAAGTACGATACGCATAATGGTTGAGAGCGGTCGGCATCAGTGATGAAAGTAAACCGCCATAAAACTACCCGTAGTGGCGCAGGGTGTCAAATACGATTGCCGGGCGTTAGACTGGAGCGACTTTCGCCACCCAGACGGCTTTGCGAGCACAGATGAATACCCGACCCAGAAATATCCTCTACGCGCAGTCCGGCGGCGTGACGCCGGTTATCAACGCCAGCGCTGCCGGCGTCATCGCCGCCGCGCGGGCCAGCGGCCAGGTTGGCCGCGTGCTGGCCGCCCGCCATGGCATCCTCGGCGCGCTGACCGAAGACCTCATCGACACCGCACAATTCAACGACCAGGAGCTCAAGCAACTGGAGCAAACGCCGGGTGGCGTGTTCGGTTCCTGCCGCTACAAGCTCAAGAGCCTGGATGACAACCGGCGCGAATATGAGCGCCTGATCGAGGTGTTCCGTGCCCACGAGATCGATTGCTTCCTGTACAACGGCGGCAACGACTCGGCCGACACGGCCCTCAAGGTCTCGCAGATCAGCCGCGAGATGGGCTTCGAGATCCAGTGCATCCACATCCCCAAGACCATCGACAACGACCTGGAAGGCACCGATTGCTCGCCGGGCTTCGGTTCCGTGGCCAAGTACGTCGCCGTCTCGATTCTGGAAGCCAGCCTGGACGTCCAGTCCATGGCCTCGACCTCGACCAAGGTCTTCGTGCTCGAAGTCATGGGTCGCCATGCCGGCTGGATTGCCGCCGCCGGTGGCCTGGCCCGGCGCCAGGAAGGGGATCCGCCGCACGTCATCCTGTTTCCGGAAATCGCCTTTGACGAGGATCGCTTCCTGGCCGCCGTGCGCCGAGCGGTCGAAACCCACGGCTACTGCTCGGTGGTGGTGTCGGAGGGCGTGCGCAATGCCGCGGGCGAGTTTCTGGCCGATGCCGGTACCACCGACGCCTTCGGCCATCGCCAGCTCGGCGGTGTTGCCCCCACCGTGGCCGGCATGATCAAGGAACGGCTGGGCTACAAGTATCACTGGGCGGTCAGCGACTATCTGCAGCGCTCGGCCCGTCATATTGCATCGCAGACTGATCTGGACCAGGCCCGTGCCGTGGGCGAGGCGGCCGTTGAAATGATCCTGGCCGGTCAGCACGGCGTACTGGCCGGTATCGTGCGCGAATCCGACGATCCCTATCGCTGGAGCATTCGTCCGGTGCCGCTGGACCAGGTCGCCAACCACGAAAAGAAGATCCCGCCGGAGTTCATCAGTGAGGATGGCTACGGCATCACGGATGCCTGCCGGCGCTACCTGGAACCCTTGATTGCCGGTCAGGCTTATCCCGACTACGAGCCAAGCGGTTTGCCTGCTTACTTGCGCAAGCCGCTCGTCAGTCTGCCGCGCCGGCTTCCTGAGTTTTCCGTTTGATCGCAGCGGTCGGGTCAGGTCAGTTTTGCCCGGACGCCGGAAGCGCCGGACGGCACCGGCAAGGCTTAAAAAATCCTTAATTTTTTCGTTGCTTCGATTAACGAGCGGGACTATACTCGGAGAGCGTTTCAACTAGAGGTATTGCCCTAATGCGGGAAAGTTCCAAGAAAATCATGCTGCGCAGCTCACTGCTGGCTGCAGCCATTGCCGCCAGCCTGTATGGCGTTCAGTCTTGGGCCCAAGAGGCTGACGAAGACGAAGAAGATGTCGCCGAGCTGGCCGAAATTACCGACCGTGTGACCGTCACCGGCTCGCTGCTGCGCCGTGACGAATTCACTTCGGCTGCCCCGTTACAGGTCATCACGGCCGACACCCAGGTCCAGCTTGGCCAGGTCGACACGGCCGAATTCCTGCAGCGCTCCAGCATTGCCGCAGGCGCGACCCAGATCAACAACCAGTTCGCCGGCTTCGTGGTCGAGGGTGGCACGGGTGTCAACACCGTCTCCCTGCGCGGTCTGGGGCCGCAACGCACGCTGGTCGTCCTGAACAATCGTCGCCCGGGTGCGGCCGGAACGCGCGGTCAGGTCGGTGCTTTCGACTTGAACGTGATTCCGTCCTCGATCATCCAGCGCGTCGAAATCCTGAAAG
>SLJA01000263.1 GCA_007135355.1 Wenzhouxiangella sp. | reverse complement strand
CGTTCCGCGAGACCAACTACATGCCGGAAATCTTTTCGGTCTGGCGGGTGGGACTTCCGATCACCGAGCGCTGGAACTGGCGCATGCTGAGCGTGGGCCTGAAGCATCAATCCAACGGCCGCGGGTCGTTGCTTGGCATTTCGCGCAGCTGGAACCGGCTGTACGCCAATTTCGGCTTTGAGAGTCCGAGTACGGAAATCTACCTGCGACCCTGGGTGCGGATCGCGCGCGAGGATCCGGACGACAACCCGGACATCGAGGATTTCCTCGGCTATGGCGATCTGCAGATCATTCGACATCTGAACGCCAGCCGGATCGAGCTGACGGCCCGTTTGAATCCTTCGACCAGCAAGGGCATGGCGCGCCTGAGTTATCACTTCCCGCTGGTCGGTGACCTGCATGGTTACCTTTCGGTGTTCAGCGGCTATGGCGAAAGTCTGCTGGACTACAACCATCGCCAGACTACGGTCAGTGCGGGTATTTCGATGTTTCAATTTTGAGTCAAGCCATCAAAAAACAGCCGATGCTAATATGTGTGCTCTCGCCCAACCGGAATTCGCCATGACAAGAATTGTTTTCCCTATAGCCGCGCTTTTGTTGTCCAGCCTCTCCCATGCCGGGGAATATGCCCTGTCGGCCGCCGAAGCCCATGCCTGGATTCAAGACGACTCGCGCACGGTGCTGTTTGTCGACGTGCGTGATCCGGTCGAGATCATGTTCACGGGCTGGGCGGAAGGCGTGGATATCAATATTCCTTTTTTGCTGGTCGATCGCGAAGCCTGGAACGCTGACGCGGGCAGTTTCCCGATGCCGCGCAACCCCGATTTCATTGCCGAGGTGGACGCGGCGCTCGCGGCGCGGGGGCTGGACCGCAGCGCTCCGATCATTACCATGTGCCGCTCGGGTAGCGCGCGCGGTGAGCCGAGTGCGACCGCGCTGCGTGAAGCCGGTTTCGACAACGTCTATTTCGTCCGCCACGGTTTTCAGGGTGACCGCTTGAGCGAGGGCGAAATGGCGGGACATCGCTTGCTCAACGGCTGGCAGAACGAAGGACTACCGTGGCGGCCGCGCATGGATCCGGAGCGAATTTACCGTCCTGGTAGCGATCGGCGCTGACTGCCGATCAGGCAAGGGGAAAAATCGGCAACAGGATGGCTCAGGCCGCCTTGATCTCGCCGCTCCAGTCGCACACCACCTTGCCGCATTTGCCTTCGGCCATGAGCTGGAAGCCGTGCTCGTAGTCATTGATCGGAATCTGATGGGTCAGCACCTTGTGCAGCGGAAAGCCGGTCAGCACCATCTGGGTCATCTTGTACCAGGTTTCGTACATGCGTCGACCGTAGATGCCGTGGACCTGCAGGCCCTTGAAAATGACCTGATCCCAGTCCACCCCGGCGCCCTTGGGCAGGATGCCGAGCAAGGCAACTCGGCCGCCGTGGTACATCACGTGCAGCATGTCTTCGAAGGCGCCGGGATGGCCTGACATTTCCAGGCCGACATCGAAGCCGTCGATGTCGAGCACGTCGACGATATCGCGCAGGTTTTCTCGGGCAACGTTGACGGTGCGCGTGGCGCCCATGTCGGCGGCCAGCTTGAGGCGATAGTCGTTGACGTCGCTGACGACGATGTGGCGGGCACCGACATGCTTGGCGATCCCGGCCGCCATGATGCCGATGGGCCCGGCGCCGGTGATCAGCACGTCTTCGCCGACCAGATCGAACTGCAGCGCGCAGTGGGCGGCGTTGCCGAAGGGATCGAAAAAGGCGGCCAGCTCCGACGGGATGGCGTCGGGTATCGGCCACAGGTTCGTGGCAGGCACCACCATGTACTCGGCGAATGCCCCGTCGCGGTTGACGCCGATGCCTTCGGTGTAGGGGCACAGATGGGGCTTGCCGGCGCGACAGTTGCGACATACCCCGCACACCACATGGCCTTCGGCGGACACGCGCTGACCCTCGCGGTAGCCGCGCACGCCGGGGCCGATCTCGGCGATGCGGCCGACAAACTCATGGCCGATCACCAGCGGGGTCTTGATGGTGCGCTGGGCCCAGTCATCCCATTTGTAGATGTGCAGGTCGGTGCCGCAAATGGCGGTCTTTTCCAGCTTGATCAGTACTTCGTTGGCTCCAGCGCTGGGTTTTGGCACCTCGTGCATTTCGATGCCGGGGGCGGCCTGGGCCTTGACAAGGGCGCGCATGGTCGAAGTCATGGGAACATTCCGGGACAGTGAGCCTACGATTATAAATGAGCCCCGCGCTTACAGCGAATCGACCAGCCGCGGCAGCCATGCGGCGGAGCTGCCCTGAAGGTGCCAGCGTGCGTGTCGAGTCAATTCACTGGCCGTCGGGTTGATCTCGACCATGATCCCGCCCTGCTCAACCGCCACCACAGGAATACTGGCGGCCGGTTGCACCAGGCCCGAGGTACCGACCACCAGCATCAGGTCGCAGTCCGCCGCGGCCTGAAATGCCGCGTCGAGCAGATCGGCCCGCAGCGGCTCTCCAAACCAGACAACGTCGGGCCGCGCCAGACCATCCGGATGATGCGGCGAGGGGACCGGTGAGCGGTCGCGGTGGCGATCCAGCCAGTCCGGCTCGATTTCCCGTCGACTGCGCGAACAGACGCTGCGACGGATGTTGCCGTGCAATTCCAGCACCGGTTCGGACCCCGCCAGCTGGTGAAATCCATCGACATTTTGTGTTACCAGGGTGACGTGGGCACAGGAATGTTGCAAAGCCGCCAGGGCATGATGACCGGCGTTGGGCCGGCTGTGGTCAATCAGCTCTCGCCGCCACTGGTACCAGTCCCAGACCCGCCGCGGGTCGCGCTCGAAGGCCGCCGATGTGGCCAGTTCCATCGGGTCGTAGCGCGCCCAAAGCCCGGTCTGGGCCTCGCGGAAGGTCGGTACACCGGACTCGGCCGACATGCCGGCACCGGTGAGCACGGCGATGTGCTGGGCCTGTTGCAGCTGCCGCGCCAGGGCAGACGGAATTTCGTCGGTCAGAGAAACCGGGGTCGGGTTCATGGAGAAAGCGAACCGTTGGGCACATCGACCCAGGGGAAGTCGTCGGCTTCCATGCTTTCCTGATAGCCCTCGATGCGCTCCACCGCCACGTCGGTGCGGTGAAAACGGGCGACGTGAAACACGGCGTCGCCTTCGTTGACCAGCGGCAGATTCAAGCGTCCAATCACGATCCCGCTGAACGGGGCGCGGATTTCGAGCTCGCGTTCACCAAACGGATCAGACACCGCACCGAGCACCGTCTGATCGCGCATCACGCGTTCGCCCAGACCGACATAGGCACGGAAGACGCCGCTTTGGGGCGCGCGTACCCAGGCGCTGGAACGGGCCACGATCGGCTCCGGCGGCGGTTTGCGCCGACTTTTGCCCAGCATACCCAGGGCGCGCATGACGCGAACTATGCCTTCGACTCCGCCCCGGATGCAAAACTCGTCCAGGCGCAAGGCCTCGCCGGCTTCGTACAGCAGGATCGGAACGTCGACGGCCGCGGCCGAAGCGCGCAGCGAGCCATCGCGGATGGCGCTATTGAGAATCACCGGGGTGCCGAAGGCGCGGGCCAGGTCCAGGGTCTCGGCATGATCCAGATTGGCACGGATCTGCGGTAGATTGGAGCGGTGGATGGCGCCGGTGTGCAGATCGATGCCGTGGGTGCAGCGCTGGACGATTTCGCGCATGAACAACTCGGCGATGCGCGCCGCCATGGAGCCACTGTTGGAGCCGGGGAAACTGCGATTAAGGTCGCGCCGGTCGGGCAGGTAGCGGCTGGTATTGATAAACCCGTACAGGTTGACGATGGGCACGGCGATCAATGTGCCGCGCAGCCGATCCAGTTGCGGTACCCGTAACAGCCTGCGGATGATTTCCACGCCGTTGAGCTCATCACCATGGATGGCTGCGCTGACAAACATCACCGGCCCGGCACTCTTGCCGCAGATCACCTGGATCGGCATGGTAGTCGGGGTGTAGGTGTAGAAGCGTCCGACTTCCAGCTCCAGGCGCCGCCGCTGGCCTGGCTGGACCTTGACGCCTCCGATGGTGATTGGCTGGTTGGGTTCTCGCTTGGCCATGGGTATTGAGCGTCGTGCCGGGATTAATCGATCCGCAATTGTAGCGGTTGCTCGCCTGTGTGCGCCCGCGTCGGCAAGCATGGATCAAAGCGTTTGACGCTGCCCCCGTCAGCCAGTAGGGTAGCGGCTGCCGTCCATGCAGCCTGCGTCAAGACGGGCCTGAATCGGGGTAACAAACAAAATGATTGGAAACCTGGGATTGCTGCTGGGCCTCGGCGCACTGATTCTGATGGCGCTGCGTGGTGTCAATATCCTGATCGCGGCATTGCTTGCCAGCCTGATTGTCGGCTTCAGCAATGGTCTGGCGGCCGACAGTATCCTGCTCAATCACTTTGCTTTCGGCCCGCTCGGCGCCTTCAGCTTTGCCGGCCAGTTTTTCGTGTTGTTTCTGACCGGCGCCATCTTCGGCAAGATGATGGCCGCCAGCGGCGCCACCACGTCGATTGCGCGCGCTGTGATCGACCGTTTGGGGGCCGAGCGAACGCTGCTGGTGACCATCCTGGTGTGTGCGCTGTTGACCTATGGCGGTGTGGTGGTGTTCGTAGTCATTTTCACCATCTACCCGCTGGGCATTGCCCTGATGCGTCAGTCCAATCTGCCCAAGCGACTGTTCTGCGGTGCCGCGGCGCTGGGTGCTGGGACTTTCACCATGACCGCCCTGCCGGGCACGCCATCGATTCAGAATGTCATCGCCGCCTCTGCCCTCGGCACCGATCTTTTTGCCGGTTTTGTGCCGGGTCTGGCGGGCGCGGCGGTTATGGCGATCGGCGGATGGTGGTATCTGGAAAACCAGTGGCAGCGCGCCCGGGCTCGCGGTGAGGGCTACGTGTCCAATCCGCAGGATGCCGCAATGGAGAAAATGGCGCCCGAAGTGCGCGACGCGCCCGACTGGCGGCTGGCCGTGGTGCCGCTGATCGCCGTGCTGGGTACCATCATCGTGCCGCGTCTGCTGCTTGCCACCGGGCTGGCCGATGCGCAGACGGCTTTGATCGGCGGCGTGCTGGGCTTTGCCAACGGGCAGCCCGTGCTCTGGCCCAGCTTTGCCCTGCTGCTGGGTTCGGCGGCCAGCGTGCTGTTGTTTTCGAATCTGCGCCGGCGCTTCATGGAGGCACTGGGTTCGGGCGCCAACGACAGCATCATGCCCCTGCTCAACACCGCGGCCGTCATTGGATTTGGCGGTGTGGTGACGCAGACGGCCGGCTTTGGTGCTTTTGCCCAGGGCGTGATGGCGCTCGATCTGCCGCCCTTGCTGTCCGCCGCGGTTTCAGTCAGCGTCGTGTCCGGCATCGTCGGGTCGGCCTCGGGCGGCTTGCAGATCTTTCTGCAGACCTTTGCCGAGGCCTATCTAGCCCTGGGCGTGGCGCCGGAGGTGCTGCACCGAATTGCCGCGATCGCTTCGGGTGGGCTGGATTCCCTGCCGCACAGCGGCGCGGTCATCGCCATGCTGACCATCATGGGCTTGAAGCACGCCGAAGCGTACAAGGATATTTTCGTGGTCACCGTGCTGGTACCCCTGATCGCAACTCTGGCAGCGATCGGCACCGCGCTGTTGTTTTATAGTTAGCTCGGCAACGAAATACCTGTGGTGTCCCCGGCTCTTGGTTTTTGTGTGGCTTGGCGTTTCAGCGCGGGCAGCCGCTTTCGGACAGGCAGGCCTCGACATGGTCGGCAATCTCGCGCCGGATCTGCCGGCTGTCGCCGACCCAGACCCTGCCGCCGACAAAAATCATCGGCACGGAACCGGGCTGAACCCCGTGCAGGGCCGCCATGTTGCGCAGCAGGTCGTGATGCTGACGCGTGGTCATGATCTCGTAGTCGCGGATTTCCAGCGCCGGGTGATGACTGTCGAGATTGGCCAGGAAGGGTTTCTGGGCGCGGCAGTGCGGACAGGTCTCGCTCATGAATACATGCATGGTGAGTCCGTTGACCGGGCCCTGTTCGGCCGGGGCCAGGCCGGGCAATGCGCCAAGCGCAAATACAATCGGCAATCCGATCACGAGCAACAATCTGGAAAATGAAAAAGTCATGGACTGAGGACCGAACAGATGGTTTGGGTCATTCTGTGCAGTTCTGTCGTGACGCTTGTTGATCCGGATCAAATCTGCCGGCTGGGCCCGCAAAGCGGCTCAATTCTATTCATCTCAGGCGGCTATTCGACCCAGGCGCTGATTTCCGGCAGGTAGTGAACCATGCCTTCCAGCACCCCGGCGCTGTAGCAGCCGTTCATGCCGTGAAAGCCGCCGCGGGCAAGATAGAGATTGGCCTGCTGGCCGCGCCGGGCGGCCAGGCGCACGGCGCGCTCGCGGACGCTGTCTTCGGCGTTGGCCACCAGCACCGATTGCAGGGCCGAGGTGAGAAAGGGCAGGTCGTTGCCGCTGTCGCCGGCACAGACCGTATTCCAGTGCTGGAAGCCCCAGGCGGCCATCAGCATTTCAATGGCGCTGTGCTTGCTGGCCATTGAGGGCAGGATATCGATCAGACCGATGTCGTCGACCTCATCGATACTGCCGATCACGTTGGCCGCCAGCCCCTTCGAATGCAACACCTGGCGCAAGTGGCGGCAGCGCTGGTCGAGGCCGCGCGCGAGGGTGTTGTAGCTGAGCTTGAGTGGCGTTTGCCGATCCTCTGCCTGCAACTCCAGTTCCGGTTCCCGCGCGAGCAGGGCACGAATGGCTTCAAGGTGCGGTCCGCTCCAGTCCTGTTTCAGCCGATCCTCCCACTGCGGCCATTTCGACCAGCTGCGGTCAAAAGTCGACCAGATGCAGCTGCCGACATCACCGATAACCGCATCCGGCCAGGGTAGCTGGTACTGCTCGATCGCCTGTTCGACCAGCGCGCGGTTGCGGCCGGTGACATAGACCACACAGAAGGCCGCTCGCCGGACCAGCTCACGCAGCCGCGGCCGTGCTGACGGCGTCTCTTCCTGTTTACCGTTGGGGATCAGCGTGCGGTCAAGATCCGAGCACAGCAGGTAGCGGGTGCTGGAGCCCGGTTGGAGTGATTTGTTTTTGTCGGGGTCGGTCACGTTGCGGTTCTATGGGGTCCAGTCCGGCAAGACACCGGGAGCGATACCAAAAGCCCACGGCAGCAACAGGTAAGCCGCCAGCAGCACCAGCATCGCGAAACAGCCGTTCAAGTAGACACCGGCCCTAACCATCATCGGCACGCTGAGCAGTCCGCTGCTGTAGACGATGGCGTTGGGCGGCGTGGCCACCGGCAGCATGAAGGCACAGGATGCGGCCAGCGCGGCCGGGATAATGAACAACAAAGGATTTTCGCCGATGCCGATGGCGGCCGCGGCCAGAATGGGCAAAAAGGCAGCAGCGGTCGCCGTATTGCTGGTCATTTCGGTCAAGAGCAGGATCACCAGGACAGACAAGGCCAGCAACAGCAGCGTCGGCCAGGCCTCGAAGCCGACCACGACCATACCGATGTATTCATCCAGTCCGGTGCGCGTGAAGGCCGCTGCCAGGCTCAAGCCGCCCCCAAACAGGATCAGAATACCCCAGGGCAATTTTTCGGTGGAGTCCCAGTCGAGCAGGAAGCGCCCCTTTTTCAGGTCGGCCGGGATCAAGAACAGCGCCAGGCCGGCGGCGATGGCAATGCCGGCATCGCTGATGCCGGGGATGATCTCTTCCAGCAGCTGGCGGAAAATCCAGGCCAGAGCGGTCAGGCCGAATACGATGGCCACCTTGATCTCTTCCGGACTGACCGGTCCCAGACGTTTCTGCTCTTCACGAATGACGTCGGCGCCGCCGGGCAGGTCCTTCAGGTGCAGAGGGAAACTCAACCGGGTCAGCAGAAAATAGGCCAACGGCAGACCAACCATGACCAGCGGAACACCCAGCAGCATCCACTGGGCAAATCCGATTTCCACGCCGTAGTTGTCGAGCACGAAAGCCGCCAGCAAGGCATTGGGTGGTGTCCCGATCAGCGTACCCATGCCGCCGATGTTGCAGGCGTAGGCGATGGCCAGAACCAGCACGATACCGAAGTGAGTCAGTTCGCGTTTTTCTTCGGCGCTGGTTTGCGGCAGTTTCTTGCTCAAGCCGACCACCGACATCGCAATCGGCAGCATCATCAGCGCCGTAGCGGTATTGCTGACCCACATACTCAGAAACGCCGAAGCCAGCATGAAGCCGAAGATGATTGCTCCCGGACGCGTGCCGACACGAGCGATGATGCCCAGTGCAATGCGTCGGTGCAAGTTCCAGCGCTGCATGGCAATCGCGATCATGAAGCCACCCATGAACAGGAAAATCAGCGGGTTGGCGAAAGGTGTCGCGGCTTGGGCGATGCTGCCGATGCCCAGGATCGGAAACAGTGGCAACGGCAGCAGGGCGGTGGCCGGTATCGGGATGGCTTCGCTGATCCACCAGGTGGCCATCAGCGTCCCGACCGCGGCCGTGGCCCAGGCCGCCTCCGACATACCTTCCGGCGCCGGCAGCAGCAACATGACGATGAATGCCAGCGGCCCGCCAACCAGGCCGATCAACTGACGACGCGTATAGTCCTGGGATGAACCGGGTTGTGGCTCAGGCATGTCGATACGCGAGGCCCAGGGAAAACGCGGACCTCATGGTTGCGGATGATCAAGTCCACGCAGCGCCGCGCGCCGCTGCTGCTCGTACTCTTGCTCAGTGATCAGCCCGTCCTCGTACAGCCCCTTGAGAAACTCCAGGCGTTGTCGAACCTGCTGTTGCACGCTCTGTTCCACGCTGTCTTCCGCCTCGCCCTCGGGCGCGCCGGATTGGGCCGGGGCGGGCGGCGGTGCGACGGCCGGTT
>SLJA01000249.1 GCA_007135355.1 Wenzhouxiangella sp. | reverse complement strand
TGGGAACGCTGATTCCCTACATCGCCGTGTGCGTCAGACGTCTGCACGATACCGATAAGTCCGGATGGTTCCTGCTGATCGCTCTGATCCCTCTGGTGGGCGGGATTATCGTGCTTGTTCTGCTCGCCTTGCCAGGCAGCAGCGACAGCAATCGTTTTGGGGCGCCGCCGGCTGATCAACCCCCTGTCTGATCCGGCTGCCTTAAGCAGCGGTTCGCGACCAAACGGCGGCACATTCAGTGTGCCGCCCGATTGCCGTTGTTCCTTGGAAATCCCAAAACCCGTTCAATTTATCATGGTGCCCGGAGCCGGACTCGAACCGGCACGACCTTTCGGTCGAGGGATTTTAAGTCCCTTGCGTCTACCAATTTCGCCATCCGGGCAGCGCATGCCACCATGATAAGCCAGCTGCCAAGCCAGGGGCTCGCTCTTGATTGCCGGCGCCAGCCGACCGCGGCGGGAAGCCGTTATCCGCGGATACGACAGATCCGCGTTACGACCCCGCCCTGGACGTAGACGTAAACCGTTTCCGATGGTCGATGGAACTCATGGCGAAAGCCTGCCGCTCCACCCTCGCGGTATTCGAGGCGTACGGTTCGATCGGGTTTTGCTTCCAGCACGCGTCGCTCGGCATCTCCGGTTCGGATTACGTTGGTTCCGAAGCGCTCGCTGGAGCCGCAACGCAGCGACTGGCTCATGGCCGGACCGCTCAACATGGCAAGCATGAGCACAAGAATGATCACTCGCATGATTTGATCTCCGATGCATTCTTTCCCCAGTGTGCCTGCCTGTAGCTTAACGGTGGCGGAATCGACTGGTGGTCGGCCAGTCTATTCTTGGGGTTGCCGCATTGCCTGGCCGGCGAGATTTTTCCAAAAAAGCACCGGCACCATCAGGTCTAAGCCAAGCAAAACCAGAAGTTTGGAACGGTTTTCAAGATTGAAACACAGGATAAGGATGGAGGCTAGGCCCGGAGTCGAACCGAGGTACACGGCTTTGCAGGCCGCTGCATAACCACTCTGCCACCTAGCCTTGGTGGACGACTACTGCTTCAGTATACCCAAACCCGCAATCGCCCGGGCTGGGCTGTGGACGCCGGAAGCAAACAGGCCCCGAACCTGCGGGGCCTGTTCAAAACTCTTTGGAGCGGGAAACGAGACTCGAACTCGCGACCCCAACCTTGGCAAGGTTGTGCTCTACCAACTGAGCTATTCCCGCTTCGGAACCGAGCATTGTAGGCACTTCGTCGCCGCTGTCAAGAGGTTCGGGACGAATTTTCCGAAAGTTGCCGGCCGCTCAGGCCAGCGCCTCGCGCATACGCCAATCGGCGACAATGACAGCCCGCCGCCTGCTGAATAGACTCCCGAGACTGGATGGAGCCCGCCACCGCAACCCCTGAAATCAGCATCGTTATCCCGACGCTGAACGAGGCTGAAAACATCGACTCGCTGTTGGCCGGGATTGCCGCCGCGCTGGGCGATAGGGACGACTTTGAGGTGCTGGTCGTGGACGATGCCTCGACCGATGACACGGTCAATCGGGCCCGGGCCTGGACCGACCGCATGGATGTTCGCGTGATCGAACGCGAGGGGAAGCCGGACTTGTCAGGTGCCGTACTGGACGGCGCGCGGGTCGCACGCGGTCAGTGGCTGGTGGTGATGGACGCGGACGGCTCCCATCCGGCAGCCACCCTGCCCGCTCTGCTGGCGCCGTTGCGCGCGGGCACCCATGATATAGCCATCGGTTCGCGCCATGCGCCGGGTGGACGCACGGTGGGCTGGCCGTGGCGCCGACATCTGACCTCGCGCGCGGCGACTTTGCTGGCCTGGCCGTTTACCGAGGTGGCCGATCCCATGGCCGGGTTTTTTGCAACCGCTCGCGAGCGCCTGCTGCGACTGCCATCGCGCACCGCCGGCTACAAGATTCTACTGGAGTTGCTGGTTCAGGGCGGCGACCAGATTCGCACCGTTGAGGTGCCGATCCGCTTCGAGGACCGTCGCCATGGCGAATCCAAGCTGGGCATTGCGCAGCAGGTGATCTATCTCAAACGCCTGGCCTGGCTGGCCGGTGGACGGGTATCGCTGGACAGTGCGTCGAAATTTGGCCTGGTCGGCCTGACCGGGATGGTAGTCGACCTGATCGTTTTCCAAGCCATGATGGGCACCGGCCAAGGCCTGGGCGCGGCCCATATCGCCGGTTTTGTGCTGGCCACGCTGACCAATTTCGGTTTGAACTATCGCTGGACGTTCCGCGGCGATGATCACACCGCCATGCCGCTGCGTCAGCGTTACGCACGCTTTCTGATCGTGGCAGTGCTGGCGTTGATGATCCGCGGCGGCGTGCTGGTCTTGCTGGTGGAGCTATTCGGACTGCCACCCCTGCTGGCGATTTTCCCCGCCATTGTGGTCACCGCCGGGGTGAATTATCTGGGTTCGGCGTTTTATGTATTTGCCTCGACCGCTTCCGGCGTGATTCCGCGGGTGCGCTGGCACCTGGCCGCGCTGGGCTTGCTGGCTTACATGCTGGTGCTGCGGGTGCTTTACATGGGCCAGGTCGAGCTGATTCCGGACGAAATGTATTACTGGATGTATGCGCAGGAGCTGGCCCTGTCCTACCTCGATCACCCGCCCCTGGTGGCCTGGCTGGTGGCGGCCGGAACCTGGCTGTTCGGCGACACGCCGTTTGGTGTCCGCGCTCTGCTGATTCCGCTGACCCTGCTCGGCGCCTGGTATTTCTACCGCTATGGCGAAACCATGGGCGGGCGCACCACCGGTTTGCTGTGTGTGCTGGCCTTTGCCGTGCTGCCGTTTTTCGCCGTCTCGGGACTTTTGATGACGCCGGACGCGCCGATGATTGTGGCCTGGGCCGCCGCGCTTTACTACTTTAAAAGGTCACTGATCGACGACGAACCGCGCGCTTTCCTCGGCCTGGGCCTGGCCATGGGCCTGGGACTGCTGGCCAAGTACACCATTGCCCTGCTGGCGCTGGCGGCGTTTGTTTTCATGCTGGTGGATGGCCGCGCCCGGCGCTGGTTTTTCCGGCCGCAACCCTACCTCGCCGCCGGCCTGGCGACGCTGATTTTTGCACCGGTGCTGGTCTGGAACTGGCAAAACGAGTGGGCCTCGTTTGTTTTTCAGGGCACGCGCCGGCTGGTCGAAAACCCCGATTTTTCCAGCTATCTGGTCGTGGTTTACGCCTTGCTGCTGCTGTCACCGGCAGTCGCCATCGCCGGATTTCTGGTCTTCGGGCGTATTCGCCGCACGCTGGAGCCCGAAGCGCGCAAGCGCCGCTTCATGCTGATCATGACCGCGGTGCCGCTGGCTGTTTTTGCCCTATACGGTGCTTTTTCGGTGGTCAAGTTTCACTGGACGCTACCGCCCTGGATTGCACTGCTGCCCATGATCATGGCCACGCTGGCCTGGCCGATCTGGCCCGAGCGCCAGCCGATCAATCGCCTGCATGCCGGGCTGATCCGCGCCTGGCCGCCATCGGTAGTGCTGTTAGTCATCGCCTACGGATTGCTGCTGCATTACCTGACCTTGGGCCTGCCCGGCACTCGCACCACCGACTTCGGCTCGGGCTATCTGGGTTGGCCGGAACTGGCTCGGGAACTGGCCGTGATTGAGCGCGAAGTGGCCGAACAAACCGGGCGGGCTCCCATCCTGGCGGCAACCAGCAAATGGGGGGATGCCGCGGCGTTGGCTTTCCACCATCCCGACGGACGCCGCGACCAGATCACCGCGCAAAACCTGATTGGCATGAGCGGGTCGATGTGGGAGTTGTGGTTCGACCGCGATACCGACCCCACGCGCCCGGTGATTCTGTTCCACACCCGGTCCCGGCTGATCGACGAGCCGTGGCTGGAAGGCGCCGTGATCGGTTTGGGGCCACTGCAGTCGCGTGAGGTTGAGCGCGATGGCGCCCCGATCCAGACCCTTTATTTCCGCATTGCCGAAGGATTCAGGCCGGAACAATTGCGTTTTCCCGGGCAGATCCCGGAATAAAACGCTTTTTGCGAGCAAAATCCGGTTTCGTCACTTGCTTCCACCCGCAGAAGTGGCACAATAACGCCGCTTTAACGGATTCAGTCCAGAGACTTCATGGCCAAAGACGATGTAATTGAACTTGAAGGCAAGGTACTCGACACCCTGCCGAACACCATGTTTCGTGTTGAACTCGACAACGGACATGTGATCACCGCCCATATTTCCGGGCGCATGCGCAAAAACTACATTCGCATCCTGACCGGCGACCGGGTCAAGGTGGAAATGACGCCCTACGATTTGAGCAAGGGCCGCATCACCTATCGTATGAAGTAGCGCCGCCCCAGCCGCCAACGGCTGCCAAGCCGACGGCTGGAGCGTCTCCAACCGTCAGCAAATCAGGCTATTTCACGCGTCTGGCTGGGCTTCGGTCACTTCGCTTGGTGGCGTTTCCGCCCGAACGTTCAACTTCAGACCGTCGCCGGCTTCGTTCAGATCAACACTGATCTCGCCGCCGCCTTCCGACAATGCGCCGAACAGCAGTTCGTCGGCCAGCGGCCGCTTGATGTGATCTTGAATCACGCGCTTCATGGGACGCGCGCCCATGTGCTCGTCGAAGCCATGTTCGGCCAGCCAGCCACGCGCCGTGGCCGATACTTCCAGCGCCACGCCCTTGTCGGCCAACTGATTCTCCAAGTCGAGCAGGAACTTGTCGACCACCTTGAGGATGACCTCAAGTGGGAGTGAGCGAAACTGGATTGTGGCATCCAGACGGTTGCGGAATTCCGGCGTGAACTGACGACGAATCGCTTCCATGCCGTCCGTGCTGTGGTCGGACTTGGTAAAGCCAATCCCGCGCCGATTGACCATGGCAGCGCCGGCGTTGGTCGTCATGACGATGATCACGTTGCGGAAGTCCGCCGTGCGCCCATTGGCGTCGGTCAGCTTGCCGTGGTCCATGATCTGCAGCAGCAGGTTGTAAACGTCCGGGTGAGCCTTTTCGATCTCGTCGAGCAGCAACACCGCATGCGGCGTCTGGGTAATGGCCTCGGTCAACAGCCCACCGCGGTCAAAGCCGACATAGCCCGGCGGCGCACCCACCAGGCGCGAGACCGTGTGTGCTTCCATGTACTCGGACATGTCGAAGCGAATCAACTCAATACCCAAGGTCATGGCCAGCTGGCGGGTGACCTCGGTCTTGCCCACGCCGGTTGGGCCGGCAAACAGGAAACTGCCAATGGGCCGATCGGCATCACCCAGGCCGGATCGGGACATCTTGATCGCCGCGGACAGCGTCGTGATGGCCTCGTCCTGACCGAACACGACCATTTTCAGGTCACGTTCCAGCGTCTTCAAGGCGTCGCGGTCGGAACGCGATACCTGGCGCGGCGGAATGCGCGCCATGCGCGCGACAACCTCTTCAATTTCTTGCACACCCAGGGTATCGACCCGGTCTTCTTGCGCCTTCAGCCGTTCGCGCGCGCCGGCCTCGTCGATCACATCAATGGCCTTGTCGGGCAGGTGCCGGTCATTGATGTGACGCGACGACAGCGTAGCCGCTGCCTCGAGCGCTTCGGGGCTGTATTTGACCCCATGATGTTCTTCGAACCGGTGTTTGAGGCCGTTGAGAATTTCGATGGTCTCGCCGACAGTCGGCTCAATAATGTCGATTTTCTGGAAGCGACGAGCCAGGGCGCGATCCTTCTCGAACACGCCGCGATATTCCTCGAAGGTGGTTGAGCCGATGCAGCGCAGCTCGCCGTTGGCCAGCACCGGCTTGATCAGGTTAGAGGCATCCATCACCCCGCCGGAGGCTGCGCCGGCGCCGATGATGGTGTGAATCTCGTCGATGAAAAGGACTGACTTCGGACGCTGCTTCAGTTCGGCCAGAATCGCCTTGAGCCGCTTTTCGAAATCGCCCCGATACTTGGTGCCGGCCAGCAGCGAGCCCAGGTCCAAGGCCCAGATTTCAGCGTCGAGCAGGATTTCGGGCACCTCGCTTTCAACAATGCGACGGGCCAGTCCTTCGGCCAGCGCAGTTTTGCCGACGCCGGACTCGCCCACGTACAGCGGGTTGTTTTTGCGTCGCCGGCACAAGATCTGGATGGTGCGCTCGACTTCCAGCGCGCGCCCGATCAGCGGATCAATCTGGTCGGCGCGGGCGCGTTCGTTCAAGTTGCTGGCATAGGCCGCCAGGGCGGACTTTTCCTCGTCGGCCGCGCCGGCGCCGGACGCGCCGCGCGCGGACGAGGCCTCTGCCCCGGGGTCTTCATCCCGCTTGCTGATGCCGTGCGAGATGTAGTTGACGACATCAAGCCGAGACAAATCCTGTTTACTCATCAGGTAAACCGCGTGCGAGTCCTTCTCGCCAAACATCGCGACCAGCACATTGGCGCCAAGCACCTCCTTGCGTTCGGCCGACTGGACGTGATAGAGCGCGCGCTGCAGCACGCGCTGAAAACCGACGGTCGGTTGGGTGTCGCGCTGATCTCCGGCCGACAGCACCGGGATGGTTTCTTCCAGAATCTGGCTCAGATCATGCCCAAGGCGCTTGAGATCCACCCCGCAGGCATCAAAGACCTCGCGTGCCGACCGATTGTCCAGCAGGGCGAGCAAAAGGTGCTCCACGGTTAAAAATTCGTGGCGCTTGCTGCGGGCCGTGTTGTAGGCCTGCGATATGGAGAGTTCTAAATCCTTGCTGAACATGGTTGATACGCCCTTGCTGATGTTTTGTCTTGCTGTTGCTGATTGGACCATGGTGCGGCCGAAGCGTGCCGTCACGCGGCCGAATCAGCTTTCCGCCTCCTCCAGAGTACACTGCAGCGGGTGTTCATGTTCACGAGCACATTCGTTGACCTGAATCACCTTGGTCTCGGCAATCTCGTAAGTGAACACACCGGCCACGCCGCGGCCTCGCGTGTGGATATGCAGCATGATGGCCGTGGCCTTGTCGTGACTGAGACCAAAGAATTGCTTCAGCACCAGGACCACGAACTCCATAGGCGTATAGTCATCATTAAGTATGACGACCTTGTAAAGAGGGGGTCGGCGCAGCTTGGGCCGCGCCTCTTCAAGCGCCAGGCCACCGCCCGGCGCGTTGTCTTGGGGATGTTCCTTATCCGTCATGATCTGCCGCGGCAGCTGTTGTTGAACCAAACAACATCATACTGCGGCAGATGCAAAAGGATTTCAACGGCCGCCAGCGGCGGCCGTCAGCCGTTGCGGCTCAGTGCTCGTCGAACTGCTCTTCCTCGGTCGAACCGGATAGCGCGCTCAGCGAGGAAGCGCCACCACTGATGGCCTGGGTGAGCTCGTCGAAGTAACCGGTGCCGACCTCGCGCTGGTGGCGGGTGGCCGTGTAGCCTTGCGACTCTGCGGCGAACTCCGCTTCCTGCAGCTCCACATAGGCCTCCATCTGGCGCGCCTTGTAGCCGCGGGCCAGCTGGAACATGGAGTGGTTGAGGGCGTGGAAACCGGCCAGCGTGATGAACTGGAACTTGTAGCCCATCGCACCCAGCTCACGCTGAAAACGAGCGATATCGGTGTCGGACAGATTTTTCTTCCAGTTGAAGCTGGGCGAGCAGTTGTAAGCCAGGAGTTTGCCGGGATACTGCGCGTGGATGGCCTCGGCAAATTCCTTGGCCTGCTCCAGGCTGGGGGTGGAGGTCTCGCACCAGATCAGATCAGCGATCGGGGCATAGGCCAAGCCACGCGAAATAGCCTGCTCCAGGCCGGCCTTGACGCGATAGAAGCCTTCGACGGTGCGCTCACCGGTGGCGAACTCCTGGTCGCGCGGATCAATGTCGGAGGTCAGCAGGTTGGCGCCCATCGCATCGGTGCGCGCCACGATGATGGTCGGCACATTGCAGATATCAGCCGCCAGCCTGGCCGCGACCAACTTCTGGATCGCCTCCTGGGTCGGCACCAGCACCTTGCCGCCCATGTGACCGCACTTCTTGGCCGAAGCCAGCTGGTCTTCAAAGTGCACGCCGGCGGCACCGGCCTCGATCATGCCCTTCATCAGCTCGTGGGCGTTCAAAACACCGCCAAAGCCCGCTTCGGCGTCAGCGACAATCGGCGCGAACCAGTCGATATCGCCCTTGCCTTCGGCGCTCTGGATCTGATCGGCGCGCTGGAAGGTGTTGTTGATGCGCTTGACCACCGCCGGTACCGAGTCGGCCGGATACAGCGACTGGTCGGGGTACATCTGGCCGGCCAGGTTGGCGTCGGCGGCCACCTGCCATCCAGACAAGTAGATGGCCTTCAGCCCGGCACGCACTTGCTGCATGGCCTGGTTGCCGGTAAGCGCACCCAGGGCGTTGACGAAGTCTTCTTCGTGCATCAGCCGCCAGAGCTTTTCGGCGCCCATGCGGGCCAGGGTGTACTCGATGGTGACCGAGCCTCTGAGGCGCATGACTTCAGCTGCGTCATACGGCCGCTCCACGCCTTTCCAGCGCGGATTCTCCAGCCAGTCTTTTTCCATCTCGATGATTCGGTTCGCGTCGTTCATTAGCTTGGTGCTCCCTTTATTGGGTTTGCTTCAAAAAATCAGTTCAGCCGGGCATAGCCGGGCAGGGTCAGAAACTCGACCAGGTCGTCGTTCTCGGTGGCCTCGGCGATGAGATCGGCCGCCGCCTGATAGTGACCACCGGCAAAAGCGTCTTCGCCGACCTCGGCGCGAATGGCGGCCAGCTCTTCGGCCTGCCAGTGGCGCACCAGGTCGAGAGCGATGTCGCGGCCATCGTCAAGCTTTCCGGCCGGGTGACGAATCCACTGCCACACCTGGGTGCGCGCGATTTCCGCCGTCGCTGCATCTTCCATCAAGTGATTGATCGGCACGCAGCCCTGCCCTCCTAGCCAGGCCGCCATGTAGCGTATGGCTACATTCAGATTGCCGCGCACGCCGG
>SLJA01000074.1 GCA_007135355.1 Wenzhouxiangella sp. | reverse complement strand
CCCTCGATGATCTCAAGCGGCGGCATGTCGCCGTGTGGTCGACCAGGCCCGGGTGCAGGCGCGGATCAGTCCGGGTCCTTCGTAGATGAAGCCGGTGTAGAGCTGGACCAGGTCGGCGCCGGCGCCCTGCTTCGCGGCCGCATCGGCTGCGCTATGGACGCCGCCGGAAGCGATGATCGGAAAGTCGTCGCCGAGTACCGCGCGGGCGCGCTGCAGGACTTCGGTGGAGCGGGTCATCAGCGGCCGTCCGCTCAAGCCCCCGGCTTCACCCGCATGGGCGTGTTCGGCCACGGCGCTGCGCTCCAGCGTGGTGTTGGTCGCGATCAGCCCGTCCAGTCCCGCAGCACCGATGACTTCCAGCGAGGCAGTCAGCGCCGCCTCGTCCCAGTCGGGCGCGATCTTGAGCACGATCGGGCGATACGTCTCGTGCTCCGTCTCCAGCCGCGCGCGCACGGCGACCAGTTCGTCCAGCAGTTCCTTGAGAGGCCCGGTGTCCTGCAGTTCGCGCAGATTGGGCGTGTTGGGCGAGGAGATGTTGACCGCGACGTAGTCGCACCAGGGGTAGACCTTTTCCAGGCAGGTTCGGTAATCACCGGCGGCCTGGTCGGTGGGCGTGTCTTTCTGGCGCCCGATATTGGCACCGACAATGCCGTCGTAGCGCGCGGCCTTCAGGCGCCCAACCAGATGATCCACGCCCTGGTTGTTGAAGCCCATCCGGTTGATGATGGCCTGGTGTTCGGGCAGGCGGAACAGGCGCGGCTTCGGGTTGCCGGGCTGTGGCTTCGGGGTCACCGTGCCGACCTCGATATGGCCGAAACCGAGCGCGCCGAGTGCGTCGATGTAGTCGCCATTCTTGTCGAAGCCGGCGGCCAGCCCGACCGGGTTGGGAAAGAGCAGGCCCATCAGTTCGACCGGATGCTTCGGCCGTGGGCCGGCCATCAGCCGGCTCATCCCGGTCAGGCGCCCGGCCGCCATGGCGTGCACCGCCACCTCGTGCGCCGTCTCCGGCGACAGCAGAAACATCCCTTTCCTTAGCCAGCGGTACATCGTGGTTGATCCATGGTTGGGAATGCCCTCACGCGGAGGCGCAGAGCCGCTGAGCGCGCAGAGGAAAAACTGTTTACGGTTTTCTCTGCGTCCCCAGCGCCTCCTCGTCTCAGCATGAGATTAAAGATCGGCATTACATGGTCGACATGCGGAGACTGATTCCGGCCTGGTTTCAGCCAGTGGTACACGGTGGATTGCTCATGGTTTGAAAAGCTTCACGCAGAAGCGCAAAGGCGCGAAGGGCGCAGAGGAAAAACTTCTTTATGGTTTTCTCTGCGTCCCCAGCGCCTCCGCGTCTCTGCGTGAGATTAGAAATCCGCCTTTCGCAATCAAAGCGCGGACTGCCCCCAGGCTCCCTGACCCCTGACTCCTGAACCCTGAACCCTTGCGCTTCAAAGATCAAACTTGATCCCCTGCGCCAAAGGCAGCTCGGTCGACCAGTTGATGGTATTGGTCTGCCGACGCATATAGGCCTGCCAGGCGTCCGAGCCGGACTCGCGGCCGCCGCCGGTTTCCTTCTCGCCGCCGAAGGCGCCGCCGATCTCGGCACCCGAGGTGCCGATGTTGACGTTGGCAATACCGCAGTCCGAGCCCAGGTGCGACAGGAAGTACTCGGCACTGCGCACGTCGGTGGTGAAGATGGCCGAGGACAGCCCCTGGCGCACGTCATTGTGCTTGGCCATGGCTTCTTCCAGGGTGGAATAGGTGATGACGTACAGGATGGGCGCGAAGGTTTCCTCCTGCACGATGTCCCACTCGTTCTCGGCGCGGATGATGGTCGGCTCGACGAAAAAGCCTTCGCGCTCGATGCGCTTGCCGCCGGTCAGCACCTCGCCGCCGGCTTCGCGTGCCTTCGCGACCGCGGCCTCGAAGCGCTCGACGGCGGCCTGGTCGGTCAGCGGGCCCATCAGCGTGGTCGACTCCAGCGGGTCGCCGATGCGCACCTGCTGGTAGGCATCGGCCAGGGTGGCGCAGACCTCGTCGGCGATGGATTCGTGCACGATCAAGCGCCGGGTGGTGGTGCAGCGCTGACCGGCGGTGCCGACGGCGCCGAAAACAATCGCCGGGATGGCCAGCTTCATGTCGGCGTCGGGTTCCAGGATGATGGCGTTGTTGCCGCCCAGTTCGAGCAGGCTCTTGCCGAAACGCGCGGCGACGCGCTCGCCGACCATGCGGCCGACCTGGCTGGAACCGGTGAACGACATCAGCGCCACGCGCTCATCTTCAATGAAGCGACCGGCCAGTTCATGGCCGTTTTCCATGAACGAGGTGAAGATGGGCGGATAGTCGGTATCGGCCAGGGCTTCGTTGACGATGTTCTGCACGGCAGCGCAGCACAGCGCGCCCTTCGGCGAGGGCTTCCACACCGTGGCGTTGCCGCAAATGGCTGACAGTAGCGCGTTCCAGGCCCACACCGCGACGGGGAAGTTGAAGGCGGTGACCACGCCGACCACGCCCAGCGGGTGCCACTGTTCGTACATGCGGTGGCCGGGGCGCTCGGAATGCATGGTTTTACCGTAGAGCATGCGCGACTGGCCGAGCGCGAAATCGCCAATGTCGATCATCTCCTGGACTTCGCCGTCGCCTTCGGGCTTGATCTTGCCCATCTCCAGCGCCACCAGGCTGCCCAGCGGATCCTTGTAGTCACGCAAGGCATTGGTCACCCGGCGAACAGCCTCGCCGCGGATCGGGGCGGGAACCTGGCGCCAGGCCTGGGCCGCCTCGGTGGCGGTGAGGATGACCTTTTCGTAATCGGCCGCTGTCGCGGCAGTGATTTGCCCCAGGCTTTGGCCGTTGGTCGGGTTGAAGCAGTCGAAAGCCCGTGACGGGTCGCTTGCCGACCATTGGCCGGGCCCGAAGCAGGCGCCGGGGTTGAGGTTTGACAGGCCTAGTTTGTCGAAGATGTCGCGATGGCTGTGCATGCTGATTTCGCCCGTTCCCTTGGTGGATTGCATAACCCCGCATTATGGCATTCAGACGCAGCGGCTGCTGGGGTCCACGTGCTATTCTTGGTCGCTTGCACCGCCGCGGGGAGGCAGTGCAAGGGCCGGCGTTCAGGTTATCCAGACTGAATGCACGATGAACGAAACTTAAGCCCCGGGGTGCTGTCCATGCCAGTAGCCCGGGTCGTTGAAGACGGAGCCAGGCAGGCCCGATGAGCGAACGGGAAGTTGATCAACTACTTGTAGAGCGAGTTCAGAACGGTGACAAGAAGGCCTTCGATGTGCTGGTCGGGAAATATCAGCACAAGATCATCAGCCTTGTGTCCCGCTACGTCTCTGATCACGCCGAGGCCATGGATGTCTCCCAGGAAGCCTTCATCAAGGCCTACCGGGCCCTCAAGCGCTTTCGTGGCGACAGCGCCTTCTACACCTGGCTATACCGGATCGCCATCAACACGGCCAAAAACCACCTGGTCGCGCAGAGCCGGCGGCCGCCATTGTCTGATATTGATGCGGGCGATGCGGAACAATACCAGGTTGATACGCGTCTCAAGGATCGTGGGTCGCCGGAGCATGAATTGCTGCGCGAGGAAATCGAGCAAACGATTCATGACGCGATCGCCGATTTGCCCAATGATCTGCGGGTGGCCATCACTCTGCGTGAGATGGAAGGCATGAGTTATGAGGAGATCGCCGCGGCGATGGACTGTCCCATCGGAACGGTGCGATCTCGTATTTTCCGGGCACGCGAAGCCATTGATCAGCGGCTTCGCCCCTTGCTCGACAATCAGTAAGCTGGAATACCCCGATGACTGAAAGCAACCGCGAACACCTCTCTTCCCTGATGGATGGCGAGCTGGAGCGCGGCGCCAGAGCATTTTTGCTGCGCCGTCTCAGCAACGATGAAAATCTCTCGGGGCAATGGCGCCGTTATCACATGGTCCGCGTCTGCATGCAAGGCGAGCTGAGCTCCAGTGCTGATTTGACCGCGCGCATAGGCGCGGCGCTGAACGAAGAACCGGCCTGGCAGGCGCAGGCGCAAGCGGCTCGCTGGCTCAAGCCGTTGGGCGGAGTCGCCATTGCCGCCAGCGTGGCCGTATTTGCCTTGGTCGGCATCAACAGCAGCCTGCTCGAGCGTGGCCAACCGGAGCTGGTGGCCGAGCAGCCCGGATTCGTCAGTCAGCCCACGCCGTTCGACATGTCGTTTGCCCAGCCGCTGGTCCCAGTCAGTTTTTCCGAAACGACGGCGGCCGACCGGCAGCGCATCAGTGGCTATGTATTGCGGCATAACCAGGCCGCCGGATCGGTGGGCTTTGTTTCCTACGTGCCCATTGTGGTCGGCTCGCGCACGCCCCCGCCGCTCGATGAAGACGCCACGGCAACCGAGACTGGACCGACAGGGCGTTGAGCCGATGAGCGCTGGGCGAAACCGGGTCCTGGTCGGGTGCGTACTGACGTTGGTCGTGGTCGGCTTCAGCCCGGGCGCGTGGGCCGACGACGAAGTTGATTACTGGCTGGACCGTATGGTCCGAGCGATAGAAACCCTGAGTTATCGCGGCACCCTGGTGCATATGCGTGACGGGCATGTCGATACCCTGCACATCGTTCATAGCGCCAATCAGCAAGGCATTCGGGAACGGATTGCGTCGATCGATGGCCCGCCACGCGAAGTGTTGCGAGATGGCAAGCAAGTCCGCGTGCTGCTTGGTGGCGATCAGTCTATGGTGGTCGAGGGTGGCATCGGCTCCCGTCTGCTGCCGAATCTCCCACCCAACCGGCTGTCGCGCCCGATCTTGGCTTACCGCATGTCTTTCGGCGATAACGAACGCGTCGCCGGTCTGTACGCGCGCGTGCTGGAAATTCGGCCACGCGACCAGTTCCGCTATGGTCACCGGTTCTGGTTGGAGGAGAACACCGGCATGTTGCTGCGCTCGGCCCTGTTGGATCACGAGGGCAACTACCTGCAGCAGTTGACCTTTGTCAATATCGAGCTAGGCGTGCCGATCGCGGACAGCGAACTTGAGCCTGAGCTGAGCGCCAGCGAGGCGTTGGAAATCAAGATGGGACCGGCGGATCAGACAACAGGCACGGGCACTACGGAGCTGGCACGGCCCACGTGGACTCCGCGCATGTTGCCCGACGGATTCCGACTGGCGTCGGTCAGCCGCGGCCTCAACAGCGATGGTGAAGAGTTCGAGCATTTGCTGTTCAGCGATGGCCTGGCCAGTTTTTCGATCTACATCAAGTCCGCGCGCAGTGGCGATGGGCCCGACTCGGAACGGATCGATGCGATAGGGCCGGTACATGTCTTTACCGGCACAGTCGAAGACCATCGCGTCACCGTGGTCGGAGAGGTGCCTTCTGCGACGGTGGCTTTCGTAGCCCAGCAATTGCAGCGTCGTACCACCGCCAAAGAGCAGCGCTGAGGCGTCCGTCCGGCCGCACTGACCGTGACCAGGCAGTCTTCTGAGTTTAACTGGCAGTGTGCTTCGGTCACCGCGGTCAATGGTTCCTGGGTCAAGCTGCGATTGCAGCCGCTGAGGCATTGTCAGCGCTGCCTGCGCGGCGAGGGTTGCGGTGCGGGCGTGTTTAGCCGCTTGTTTGCTGCGCGCGGCTCGGAAGTCTGGTTGCGGGCGCCGGAGCCGGTTCCCATCGGACAGCTCGTGCGAGTGGGGGTCAGGGAAGCCGATCTGGTTCGGGCCGCGGCGTTTCTTTACGCTCTGCCTTTGTTGTCGTTCATTCTCGCTGCAGGCCTTGCTGCTACATTGCTCGACGATCCGCTGATCAAGGACGTTACGGCCTTGGTCGCGGGGCTAATCGTGGGCGCACTGTCGATTTGGCTCAGCGGACGGCTGCGCGGACGGATTCTGAACCCGCGTGTGGAATCGTTGTCTGGGAGTGCCGAGGGTGGTGAGTCGTCATCCCGGACTTGAACCGGCTGGCTTGTGCAGCCATGTCCCCCATCGGAACCTGAAATAAACTGGAGATCGCATGTTCAACAAGACGCTGGCTGGAGTGATCCTGATGATCGGGCTGCTGGTGGCCCAGATTCCGCAGGCGCTGGCGGCGCTGGCGGACTTTACCGACCTGGTCGAGCAATCCATTCCGGCCGTGGTCAACGTCGAAACCATCCGCTTCGGAACGCGACCCGGCGAGCGGCGCCAGCAGCGCGGTGAGATGCCGGACGACGTGCCCGAAATGTTCCGTCGCTTCTTTGATCTGCCGCCTTTCGGCGAAGGTTCGCCGCGAGGACAGCCGGACCGCCGCGGCGGCGGTTCGGGCTTCATCATTTCCGAAGACGGATTGATTGTCACCAACCACCACGTCATTGAAAATGCCGACCAGGTCGTAGTCAGGCTGGCCGACCGGCGTGAGTTCGAAGCCGAGATCGTCGGATCCGACCCCGAAGCCGACGTGGCCTTATTGCGCATTCCGGCTGAAGGACTGCCCACGCTGGAGTTCGGCGATTCTCGCGATTTGCGCGTCGGCGAGTGGGTCATCGGCATCGGTTCCCCGTTCTCGTTCGAGCAGACAGTGACGGCCGGCATCGTCAGCGCCAAGGGGCGGACGCAGCAGCGCCAGCAGTATGTCCCCTTCATTCAGACTGACGTGGCCATCAACCGGGGTAACTCTGGCGGGCCGCTGATTCGGACCGACGGCACCGTGGTCGGCATCAATTCCTGGATCCTGAGCTCGGGCGGCGGCAACATCGGCCTGTCGTTTTCGATCCCGATCGAGGTAGCGCAAAATTCCATCGATCAGCTGCTGGAGTTCGGTCGAGTTTCGCGTGGTTTTCTGGGCGTCGGCATCGAAATTATCACGCGGGAAAAAGCGGATGCTCTTGGGCTGGATCGACCCGCCGGCGCGCTGGTTAATCGGGTGGAGCCTGACAGTGCCGCCGCTCGCGGCGGCATCGAAGTGGGTGATGTCATTGTCAGTTTCAACGAGCAGCCGATCGACGTGTTTTCGGAGCTGCCTCCGTTGGTCGGAATGGTCCGTCCCGGCACCGAAGTGCCCGTGGTGATATCGCGCTGGGGTGAGCGGCTGACCAAGCAGGTGACGATCAAGCAGCTCGATGACGAACCGACGCGCGTGGCCGCCGAGGAAGGGCCCGACCGTGAGCCCAGCAATGTCTTGGGCCTGGCGGTCGAGGCGCTGGACTCAGAAACGCGCCAGCGTCTGGGGAATCCGGAAGGCGGCGTATTGATTACCGAAGTGGAAAGCGATAATGCGCACCGCGCCGGAGTTCGCAGTGGTCAGGTAATTTTGATGATCAACAACCAGTCCGTGTCCGGCATGGACGATTTCCGCACCATCGTGGAGGATCTGCCCGAAGGGCGTTCCGTTGCTTTGCTGTTGCACCGACAGGACGGCAGCACCAGTTTCGTGGCTTTTACGCCGGAAGTTGCTGATTGAGTGCTCCGGGATGGTTGGTGGGTACAGCCAGCCGCTATAATCGCTTGTTTTTGAGCTTGCCGCCGCCGGTGCCACCGGCGGCGGCTTCACGTTGGTACCTATGAGCCGAATCGCGCGCATCCGTAACTTCTCGATCATCGCCCATGTCGACCATGGCAAGTCGACGCTGGCAGATCGTTTCATCCAGGTTTGCGGCGGCCTGAGCGATCGGGAAATGGCAGCACAAGTGCTCGATTCCATGGATATCGAGCGCGAGCGGGGTATCACGATCAAGGCCCAGAGTGTGACGCTGAATTACGACAGCGACAGCGGCGAGCGTTACCAACTCAATTTTATCGATACGCCGGGTCACGTCGACTTCTCCTACGAAGTGTCGCGGTCTCTGGCCGCTTGTGAGGGCGCGCTGCTGGTTGTCGATGCCGCGCAGGGCGTCGAGGCGCAGAGTGTCGCCAACTGTTACACGGCAGTCGAGCAAGGTCTGGAAGTGATTCCGGTGATCAACAAAATTGACCTGCCCGCCGCTGATCCGGAACGGGTTCGCCATCAGATCGAAGACATCATCGGCATCGATGCCTCGGAAGCGATTTTGGTCAGCGCCAAGACCGGTGAGGGGATTCGTGACGTGTTGGAGGCCATCGTCAAAAGGATTCCGCCCCCCGCGGCCAACGAAGATGCTCCGCTCAAGGCCTTGATTATCGACTCCTGGTTTGACAACTACCTGGGTGTCAACTCCCTGGTTCGCATCAAGCAGGGCAAGCTGCGGCGCGGGCAGAAAATTCGCGTCATGTCCAGCGGTGAGGAGCATCAGGCCGATCAGATCGGCATCTTCAGCCCCAAACGCACGCCGACCGATGATCTGGGCTGCGGTCAGGTTGGTTTTGTTGCCGCGGGTATCAAGGAAGTCCATGGCGCACCAGTCGGAGACACCATCACCCTGGCCGGGAACCCTGCTGATCAGCCTCTGCCCGGGTTCAAGCCGCTGCAGCCGAGAGTGTTTGCCGGCGTGTTCCCGGTGGACTCCAGCGCTTACCCGGATCTGCGTGAAGCCCTGGATAAACTGCAACTCAACGATTCGGCGCTGCAGTTTGAGCCGGAAACATCGGTGGCCTTGGGTTTTGGTTTTCGCTGCGGTTTTCTGGGCATGCTGCACATGGAAATTGTGCAGGAGCGGCTCGAGCGGGAATACGATCTCGATCTGATCACCACGGCGCCGACCGTCATCTATGAAATCGAGTTGACAGACGGTGAGGTCATCACTCTGGACAATCCGGCCGGATTGCCGCCAATCAACAAGATTGGCGAGATTCGTGAGCCGATAATACGCGCCAATATCCTGATGCCACAGGAATTCGTCGGTGCCGTCATCGGTTTGTGCGAAGAGAAGCGGGGTCTGCAGAAAGACATGCGTTTTCTCGGTGGCCAGGTGCAGCTCACCTACGAACTGCCCATGGCCGAGGTGGTGATGGACTTCTTTGATCGCCTCAAATCCTGTTCGCGCGGGTTTGCATCGTTTGAATATGATTTCGCCCGTTACCAGGCAGGACCCTTCGTGCGTTTGGATCTGTTGATTAACGGGGAAAAAGTCGATGCGCTCAGCAGTATCGTTCACCGCCAGTTTTGCGAGCGGCGCGGCCGCGAGCTGGCCGAGCGAATGCGCGAGCTCATACCGCGCCAGATGTTTGATATTGCCATCCAGGCGGCCATCGGCTCGCATGTGATCGCGCGTAGCACTGTTAAGGCTTACCGCAAAAATGTGACCGCAAAGTGCTACGGTGGAGACGTTACACGCAAGCGCAAGCTGCTGGAAAAGCAAAAGGCGGGCAAGCGTCGGATGAAGCAGGTCGGGCGGATCGAGATTCCGCAAGAAGCCTTCCTGGCGGTCCTGCGAACCGATAACGACAAATAAAACAAACCGGATAACGACTGGCATTCATCATGGACTTTGCTCTGATATTGACGGTTCTTGCCCTGGCCACTGGTGTGCTATGGGCATTACAGCGCTTTTGGCTGGTACCGCGCGCGCGTCGCGCCGGCAAGGAGGCGCCACACTGGATTGAGAGCATCGCTTCGCTGTTCCCGATCATCGTGTTGGTGCTGGTCTTCCGATCGTTCGTGCTGGAGCCGTTCAAGATCCCGTCCGGTTCCATGCTGCCGACCCTGGAAATCGGCGATTTTATTGCCGTGACCAAGTTTTCCTACGGGCTGCGCCTGCCCGTGCTGAATCACCGCATTCTGGCCGTCGGCGAGCCCCAGCGCGGAGACGTGATGGTGTTCCGCTTCCCCGAAGATGAGCGCATCAATTACATCAAGCGCGTTGTCGGATTGCCCGGGGATACCGTGACTTATCGCAACAAGGTCTTGTTCATCAACGGCGAGCCGGTTGAGCAGGAAATGATCGGTCCCTGGGTGGGCGAGGGACTGAGTCGCAATCCGCCCGGTCGACAGCCGATCAAGCGGCGCGAGCACCTTGGTGATGACCCTCACTACGTGATGATCTTCCCGGATCAGCCGGATCGGGAGACCCGCACCTGGACGGTGCCGGAGGGTCACTTTTTCGTGCTGGGCGACAACCGCGACCAGTCGCTGGATAGTCGACACTGGAATTTTGTACCCGAGGACAATCTGGTCGGACGCGCATGGCGAATCTGGATGCACTGGGATTGCGCCCGGGGTTGCGTGGTTTGGCGGCGAATCGGTGCTAAGATTCACTAGGCTTCGACGGAAACAAGCAGCTGTGAAACGGTGTCTTGCTGATCAATCGCGGTGTGTGCTTCCAAAGTCGCGGGGCATGACCCTGATCGGCTTTATTTTGGTGCTGGCCCTGGTTTTGTTTGCCGCCTACATCGGTATGAAGTTGGTGCCGATCTACCTCAATCACTATTCGATCGTGTCGGAGATGCGGGCCATCGCCGCCGAGCCCGGCGCGGCCAATCTGCCGCCGCAGACCCTGCGCCGCAATCTCATGGCGCGTTTTGAAGTCAGCTACGTGCGCCATGTGCGTCCAGAGCATATTCGCGTCGAGCGCAGCCCGAGCGCCAACCTGATCGTGTCCTATGAAGTGCAGGAGCACCTGATCGGCAATATTGATGCCTTGATTCGTTTTGAACGCACCGAACCGCTCAGCAATTAGGCTGCCGGATCAGCTCCCGGGAATCGATTACCGTTTCCGCGATACCGACCTGCTGGAGCAGGCATTGACGCATCGCAGCCATGGTGGCCGGCATTACGAGCGCCTGGAGTTCCTCGGCGACAGCCTGCTCAATCTGATTGTGTCGGACCTGCTGTATCAGGCCCATCCACGCGCGGCCGAGGGCGAGCTGAGCCGGATGCGCTCGCGCCTGGTGCGTGACGCCACTCTGGCTGAAATCGCTCGCGAGCTTGAACTGAGCCGTCACTTGCGCCTGGGCCAAGGAGAGTTGCGCAGCGGTGGGTTTCTGCGCGAGTCCATTCTGGCCGACGTGGTCGAGGCGCTGATCGGTGCCGTTTATCTGGACGGTGGGTTTGAACCCGCGCGTCGCATGGTGGCGCGGTTGATTGGCCAGCGCCTGGCGGATCTGCCGGATGCCGAACAGCTCAAGGATCCCAAGACTCGTCTGCAGGAATTGCTCCAGGCTCGCGGACTGGATCTGCCTGAATACAGCGTGATCGCGGAAACCGGGGCCGATCATGACAAGCGCTTCCTGGTGCGTTGCGCCATCGGCGAGCTGTTGCCGCCGATCGAGGCCGAAGCGGCAAGCCGTCGCAAGGCCGAACAGGGCGCTGCGCGCAAGATGCATCAGGCCTTGCTGGCCAAACTGAGCGCTGATTCAAGCGCGGGAACGACGTCATGAGCACGGCGAAGTTTGGTCACGTGGCCCTGATCGGTCGTCCGAACGCCGGAAAATCGACCCTGCTCAACGCCCTGACCGGTGAACATGTCGCCATCGTGACCCACAAGCCACAAACGACCCGTCAGCGGATTGTCGGGCTGGTCACGGAAGCACGCGGGCAAATTGCTTTCGTTGATACGCCCGGCTTGCATCGGCGCAAACCCCATGCATTGAATCGGCGACTGAACCGCACGGCGGGTGCGGCCATGCGCGGGGTCGACGGCGTTGTGCTGGTCGTGGACGCGACCCGGTGGACGGACGAGGATGAACTGGCCGGCGAGCTGTTCCAGAACTGCGACGGTATTCGCCTGCTGGCCTTGAACAAGATTGATCTGCTGCCCGACCGGGCCCGCTTGCTGGAGCTGACCGCTGAATTGTCGAAGCGGTTGGCGGTGGATACAGTGGTCTACCTCTCAGCCCTCAAGGGCGACGGGATAGGGCAGTTGCTCGACGAGTTGTTTGCGCGTTTGCCGCGGGGCGAGGCCCAATACCCGGCCGATGAGTTTACCGATCGTTCTGCGCGGTTCCTCGCCGCCGAACTGGTTCGCGAGCAGTTGATGTTGCAGCTGCACCAGGAAATCCCGTATGGGCTGACCGTTGTAATCGAGCGCTTTGAAGCGGAGGGCGCGCGTTTGTTGATCAATGCGCTGATCCTGGTGTCCGAGGAACGTCACAAGGGCATGGTGATCGGCCGCCAGGGCTCGGTGCTCAAGCGCGTTGGCAGTCGGGCCCGACGCGCCATGGCCGAGCTGTTCGGCCAAGCCGTCCATCTTGAGCTGCACGTCAAGACCCGTCAGGGTTGGACGGACGACGAGCGCCTGCTCGATGAGCTGGGCTTTTCTGACTGAGCCGGCGTGAGCCGTTATCAGTCCGAGCACAGCTGGATTTTGCATCGCCGCGCCTGGCGTGAGTCGAGTTTGCTGCTGGAGCTGTTCAGCCGCGAGCATGGCCGGGTTGGGCTGGTGGCGCGCGGGTTGCGCGGCCAGCGCTCACCCTGGCGTGGCTTGGGAGAGCCTTTTACCCCGCTACGCACCTGTTGGGTGCGTCGCGGAGAACTTGGGACGCTGACCGACATCGAGGCTTCGGCGGTGCGCGGTGGCTTGAGCAGCCGGGGCTTGTGGTGCGGTCTTTACGCCAACGAACTGGTATTGACGCTGGTCGAGCGCGATGAGCCGGTACCGGAACTGTTCGACGCCTACGCTGCGCTGCTGCCGCTGTTGCAGGATGCCTGTGCCCAGGCGACGGCACTGCGGCGGTTCGAATTGGCGCTGTTGCAGTGTCTGGGGGTTGCCCCCGACCTGGAGGCCGAGGCCTTGCATGGAGATCCGATCCGTGAGGATGGCAGCTATCGGCTGGAACCGGAGGCCGGCTTCGTCGCCGCGGCGCCGGGTCACGCCGTTTACTCCGGACAGGCGATACTTTGGCTGGCGGGTAAGGCGGCGATTGATGCCGATGGCCGCCGCCAGGCACGGGAAATCATGCGGGCGTTGATCGATCAGCAGCTCAACGGTCGACGACTCAAGACACGGGAACTGTTCAGGGATTCGCAATGAAAGACATACTTTTGGGCGTCAATATTGATCATGTCGCCACCTTGCGTCAGGTTCGCGGTACCGACTACCCGTCGGTGATCGAAGCCGCCGCCGTCGCCGAGCAAGCGGGCGCCGATGCCATCACCATCCATCTGCGCGAGGACCGGCGTCATATCCAGGATGCTGATGTGTTTGCCTTGTCGGACTGTCTGCGGACGAGAATGAACCTGGAGCTTGCCGTCACCGACAGCATGCTGGAGATCGCTGAGCGCGTGCGGCCGGCCGATGTGTGCTTGGTGCCGGAGCGGCGCGAAGAATTGACCACCGAGGGCGGGCTGAATGTTGCCGGGCAGCTGGGTCCGGTAAGGGAGGCCTGTGACCGCCTGAGCCAGGCCGGGATTCGTGTGTCACTGTTTATCGACCCCGATCCCGCGCAGCTTCAGGCAGCGCGCCAAGCCGGTGCCGGCGTAATCGAATTACATACCGGCTGTTATGCCGATAGCCGTGGCCAGGCTCGTGAGCAGGAGCTGGCTAGGTTGCGCGCCGCGGTCGAGTTTGGTCAGCAGCTTGGCCTGCAGGTCAATGCCGGTCACGGGCTCACGCTGGACAATGTGCAACCGATCGCGGCGCTCCCGGGTCTGTGCGAGCTCAATATCGGTCATGCCCTGGTTGCACGCGCCGTGTTCGTCGGTCTGGGTGGCGCGGTGAGGGAAATGAAACAAGCCATGCAGCGGGCACGCGCATCGGTCATCGATCACTCGGTCTGAGTTCGCGCGTGGCCCATTCCGGTTTCCAAAGCCTGTCGCGTGGCATGGGCGATGCGCAGGAACTGCAGGTAGGCTGCGCCGGTGGAACTGGTCGCCGGATCAAGCAGCCGGCGCCGCAAGATGCCGCATTCGCGGCTAAAGCGCAGGGCGCCCGCAAAGCCGCCGGCGCCGGTCCACTGGTGCAGCAGGGCGGCGGCCTGGTCAATCTGTCTTTCGGCGAGCATTTGATCCAGCAACGGTAGTTTTTGCTCAAGCTCGCGACTCAACATGCGACCCAGATCGGCTGCGGTATCGGGGTTGCCGAGTGCAACCGCGTCAACCCGGTCGGGGTCGATCAGGGGCTCGGAACCCGTTTGATGGGATTCTGTGCGCGTGCTATGCGCTTGGGCCGGCGCAAACAGCCCCCACAAAGCCCGCTTGAGTTCGATAATCGATAGTGGTTTGTTCAGGTAAGCATCAAACCCTTCGGCCAACAGCCGCATGCGTTCCTCGGGGCGAGCGTCCGCCGTCAGGATGACCATTCTGGTGCGTGCAGAGTGGGTATCGAGATCACGTATCCTGTGGATTGTGGCCAACCCGTCCATCTGCGGCATATGCAAGTCCATCAGGATGACATCGTAAACCCGCCTGCGGCAGCACTCGATCGCTGCCGGTCCGCTGTCGACGACGTCCAGTCGGGCCACGCTGTCGCCCAGTCCAGCGCGCAGAAACTCACGGTTGATGGCGTGATCGTCCACCGCCAGGACCGCCAGCGGGCTCAGGGTGCTGTCAACTGATGCGGTATCCATGCTGCCAATATAGCTGGTCCGACAGCTTGGGCAAAGCCCTTGTCTTGCTGATGCTCGGCTGCCAGCCCCTCTGGGCCGGTGTTGGCCTGCAACTGGACTCCGGTCCCGGCCGGCTCGGTGAGATATCGTGGTCCAACCTGACCTTCGAGTTTGGGTCGATCGAATCTTCCGATGGCCAGCAATGGCGACTGGATATTGTCGACTTGCGTGTGGCTCGGATGGAGCCGAGCGCCGATGTAACCCTGCGCTGTCTGCAGTCCAGGTGGGGTTTGTATGGACTCAATTGCGATGCCGCGGAGCTGGCGCTCGCGGTTCCGCCCCATGGGACCGTCGAGCTGGAGGCGTTGAGCTGGCGCAGTCAAGCCGATGGCGGCATTCAGATCGCGTGGGATGGGGCCGACGGCCGGGCCGTATTGGCCTGGAGCGGCGGGCAGGAGCAAGCGGTTTTTTCGCTCACGCTCGCGGATCTGAATGTGTCGGCGGTGCCGGCCGCTTGGTTGGAACTGATCAATCTGCAGTTTCTGCATGGACGGCTGACCGCCGACCTGCTGCTGGCCGATGACCGGCTGACCGGGACGGTGAATTGGCTTGACGGCGCCTTGGATGGTCTCGACGGTCGCGTCGCCGCGGAGGGTCTGTCGCTTGAGCTGGAGCTGGAGACGCAAATGCCATTCGGGTCGCCCTCGGAGGCGATGGACGGCCGCCTCGCCATCCGCCAGCTCGCCGGCGAAGTGCTGCTGGACAGTCTTTATCTGCCGCCGCCGCAAGTCCCGCTTGCGCTAGAGGCGGCCTGGGTGTGGGCGGCGCCGGAACGGCTGCAAGTAACCCGGTTTTCCATCAACGATCCGGGCAGCCTCGGCGCAACGGGCTCGGCCGAGATGCGGCGCGTTCGGGATGGCTGGCAGCTGCGGGAACTCGACATTCAAGCGCTGAATTTGAGTTTGCCCTCCTTCGGCCGACGCTGGCTGGAGGGCCCAGCTGCCGCGGCGGGCTTTGCCGGCCTGGAGCTGGGCGGCAGCGTGTCTGGCAGCCTGACCTGGCGCAGCGATGCCGCCTTCTTGACCGATGCCGATCTGGCCGTGCGGGACTTGACGCTACAAGATGCCCAAGACCGGATTGCCTTGTACGGGCTGCAGGCCACGATGATCGGCGAGCGCGATCGAGTCACGACCGAGCTGGCCTGGGAGGCGGCGCGGGTGTGGGGGTTACCGTTGGGGGGCGTGGCGCTGTCCGTGCATGGCGATAGCCTTGGGTGGCGTCTGCTTGAGTCGTTCAGGGTCCCGGTGCTGGATGGCCACGTCAGCCTCGACAGCCTGGCCTGGTTGAATGTGCCGGACGCCCCGACACAAGTGATTCTGGACGCGCGGATCGAGCCGATTAACCTGACTTTGTTGACACGCGAGTTGGGGTTGATCGAGCTGGGCGGCACCCTGGCGGGTCGTTTTCCCGGAGTGCAATATCAGGACCAGCGCCTGTCCTTCACCGGTGGCATCGATATTGATGCCTTTTCCGGGCAAATTGTGGTTGAGGATCTGGAAGTCGAGCGGCCTTTTGGCACTTTGCCGGCCGTAGCCGCGCAAGTGGAATTCAAGCGGCTCGATTTGCTGGAGTTGACCGGCGCTTTCGACTTCGGGCGCATGGAAGGCCAGTTGTCGGGCTGGATGCGCGATTTGCGTTTGCTGGACTGGCGTCCGGTGGCCATGGATACGCGCCTGTTCACGCACGAGGACGTGCCGCGTCGACGCATCAGTCAACGCGCGGTAGACAATTTGTCAAGCCTTGGCGGAGCGGGCGGGGCTTTTTTGTCGGGTACCGTGTTACGGGTGTTTGACGATTTCCCGTATCGGCGCGCGGGAATCGCCTGCCGGCTCAGTAACAATATCTGCCACATCGATGGGGTTGCGCCGCATGAGTCGGGCGGTTTTTTGATCGTGGAGGGACGCGGTCTGCCCAGGTTGGATGTGGTTGGGCACCGGCGTCTGGTCGATTGGCCCCAATTGCTACGGCAGTTGGAGACGATCAGAGAATCGGGGTAGCCGCTATAGCCGATATAGCCTATATAGCCGATAAAGGCAGCACAGGTTCGTGCGGCAGGGTGAGGGTAGTGCGGCCGAAATGCAGGATATTCAGTTTGCGCTCGGGTTTGCCGCGCCGATGATGATTTTGCGAATGCGCGTGTCGGTCATGTCGACGATCGTCAGAATGTAATCGCCGATGCGGGTGCAGGTGCGGCCATCCGGGATCGACTCCAGGTGTTCAAGAACCAGACCGTTAAGGGTTTTGGCACCGCTGGCTGGTAAATTCCAGTGCATGCGCCGATTGACCATGCGCACGCTGGCGGCACCATCAATGATCCAGCGCTCGTCGTCGAGCTTGCGAATCAGTTTCTGCCGCCCGGTGCCTTCGGTGGTGTATTCGCCCACGATTTCTTCGAGAATGTCATCCAGCGTGACCAAGCCTTGGATGTCGCCATATTCGTCGACGACAAGCCCCATGCGCTGTTCGCGGGCCTGGAACTCCAGCATCTGCTGGGTCAGCGTGGTGCCTTCGGGAATAAAATAAGGCGGGCTAATGGCCTCGCTCAGGGTTTCCCGATCCAGCTCCGCCTGTCCCAGGCAGGGCAGCACGCTGCGGATATGCAAGATCCCTACGACTTGATCCAGGTCGCCTTGCCATACCGGCAGGCGCGTGAAGATGGATTGTGTCAAGGTCTGGACCACGTGCTCCCAGGAGTCGTCGAGGTCGAGACCAACGATATCCTGGCGCGGCACCATCACGTCATCGACCGTCCCGTGCTCCAGATCCAGGATATTGATCAGCATGCGCTGGTGGTTAAGCGAGATATGACGACCGCCTTCCTGTACCAGTAGGCGCAGTTCATCGCGATTGAGCGCTTCGGCGTGCACGCTGCCAATGCGCACGCCAAAAGGTTTCATCAGTACCGAGGCAAACAGGTTGATTGTCCAGACCACCGGATAGAGCAGGCGCAGCAGCGGCGTGAGCAGGTAGCTGGCCGGGTAGGCGACGCGCTGCGGATACAGCGCGGCCAGGGTTTTGGGAGTGAGTTCGGCGAAAATCAGGATAACCACGGTCAGCAACAGGGTTGAAACCCAGATTCCGGCTTCGCCGAGCAGACGCAATGCGATGACCGTGGCAATTGAGGCCGCAAGAATATTGATCAGGTTGTTGCCGAGCAGGATCAAGCCGAACATTCGGTCCGGCTGGTCGAGGAGGTTTTGCGCCAAACGAGCGCCGCGGTGCCCCGATTGGGCCTGGTGACGCAGTCGGTAGCGGTTCAGCGCAACCAGGCCGGTTTCGGAACCGGAGAAAAACGCCGATAGCACGATCAGCAGCGCCAGCAGCAGAAACAGGCTCAGCAGTGGGACTTCGGCCATTGCCGTGCAGTGACTCCCTAGTGGTCCGTCAAGACGCTGACAGACCAACTGAACCCGCAATTATCAGGTTGACGGACCACTAGACCAATCCGGTCGCCGCCATGGTCATCCGGCTCCAGGTGCGGTCGAGCAGCAATTCGAGCACGAAGCGGCTGCCGAAATAGGCCAGTACCAGAAATACCATGGCCAAAAGGGTCCAGTTGATCGCCCGGCGTCCGCGCCAGCCCAGCCACCAGCGCGCCCCCAGCAGACCCCCGAACAGCAGCCAGGAGATCACCGACAGCACGGTCTTATGCATCAGGTGCTGGCTGAGCAGGTCGTAGACGAAGGTCAGACCGGCGCCCAGGGCGAGCGTCAGCAGCAGCCAGCCGGCCAGGATGAGTCGAAACATCAGCTGCTCGAGTACGATCAGCGGCGGCAGTAACTCAAGCTGGGTGATCGGTCGCGGGGTGCGCAGCAGGTAGTCCTGGATCCAAAGCAGGACGGCATTGACCGCCGCCATGGTCAGCAGGCTGAAGGCAAGCAGGGCGGTCAGAATATGAAACTGCAGCATCGCCGGCATGTCGCCCAAAAACATCGGTGCCGGCGCGCTCAGCCACTGCAGCCAGACCAGCATCGCAACGCCGGGAAAGACCAGTACACCGGCTTCCAGCGCGCGCGCGCCGATTCCGGTCAGTAACAGGACCAGCGCGACCATCAGACCCGCCAGCGACAGGATGTTGATGAAATTGACATCCCAGCCCAGGTCCGAGCCGATTTTCAGCCAGGCAAAAGCCGTATGCGCGACCAGCGCCAGAATGGCCAGTAAAATGCCGGCCAGGCGCAGCCGCGCGCGGTTGACGAAGAACGCGCGCGCCAGGGTGGCGCCGGCGGCTACATACAGCACTCCGGCCAAAGCCGCAAGTAACGAAGCCGTGTTCATGGAGAACGTTTGTCGAATAGAAGGCCAGGCATCACCGCGCCAGTATAATGACTCGTTGCGCCAAAGCCCAAGGTAAACGCTGCCAATGTTTGACCAGTTGAGTAAACGATTGACCGGCTCACTGGACCGCCTGCGCGGTCGTGGCCGCCTGACCGAAGACAACATTCGCGAGGCGATGCGCGAAGTTCGCGTAGCCCTGCTGGAGGCGGATGTGGCCTTGCCGGTGGTCAAGGACTTCATCGCCCAGGCCAGTCAGCGGGCCGTCGGCCAGGAGGTGATTGGCAGCCTCAAGCCGGGACAGGCCTTGGTCAAGGTCGTTCACGACGAGCTCAAGCGGGTGCTTGGCGAGGAGCAGGCCCCGCTCAGGCTGGATCGGCAGCCACCGGTAGTTGTGCTGCTCGCCGGTCTGCAGGGTGCGGGCAAGACCACCACCGCCGGCAAACTCGCGCGCCTGCTCAAGGAGCGCCATGCCAAGCGCGTGCTGCTGGCCAGCTGCGATGTTTACCGACCCGCGGCGATTGACCAGCTCCAGACCCTGGCCGGTCAGGTTGAAGCAGACTTTTTCCGCTCTTCCGAGGCGGCCGATGCGGTGCGTATTGCTGCCGACGCAGCGGCCGAAGCGCGCCGCCGCTTTGCCGATGTGCTGATCGTCGATACCGCCGGGCGTCTGGCGGTGGATGAGGCGATGATGGACGAGATTCGTCGAATCCACAGCGCAATCGAGCCGTCCGAGGTGCTGTTCGTGGTCGACAGTATGACCGGCCAGGATGCAGCCAATACCGCGCGTGCCTTCAACGATGCGCTGCCGCTGACCGGGGTGGTCTTGACCAAGACCGACGGCGATGCTCGCGGTGGTGCGGCGCTGTCGGTGAGACAGATCACCGGTGCACCGATCAAGTTTCTAGGCACCGGCGAAAAACTTGATGGCCTGGAACCGTTTCATCCGGATCGCCTGGCCTCGCGCATCCTGGGCATGGGGGATGTGCTCAGCCTGGTCGAGGAAGTGGAACGCAAGGTCGACCAGAAAAAGGCGCGTCAGCTGGCCGGCAAGGTTGGCAAGGCCTCGCGCCGCTTCGGCATGGACGATCTGAAAGATCAGCTGCAGCAGATGGAAAAGCTCGGCGGAATGGGCTCGTTACTCGACAAGATGCCCGGCATGAACCGCCTGCCGGAAGCTGCCCGGGCTCAGATGGACGATCGCCAGACGCGGCGCATGATCGCTATCATCAATTCCATGACTCCCAACGAGCGGCGTTACCCGGATCTCATCAAGGGTTCGCGTAAGCGCCGCATCGCGCTGGGGTCGGGCACGCAGATACAAGACGTCAATCGCCTGCTCAAGCAACACAAGCAAATGCAGAAAATGATGAAGAAGGTGGGAAACAAAGGCGCGATGGCCAAGCTCATGAAGCGCCTGCCGGGCGGCGGCGGTCTGCCGGGGGGCGGGAGGCCTTTTTAGGGCGCGAGTTGCACTTCACTTATTGGCCTGGAAGCGATACAATGGTGAGTTCGCCAAAGTGGCCGGTTTCGTTTTGTTAGGAGTGATTGATGGTCAAGATTCGTTTGAGCCGTGGTGGGGCCAAGAAGCAGCCGTACTACCACATCGTGGTGACCGACAGCCGCAGTGGCCGTGATGGCCGAAACATTGAGCGGCTTGGGTTCTTCAACCCGGTCGCGCGCGGCCAGGAAGAGCGTCTGCGCCTGGACACCGATCGTGTTGATCATTGGGTTGGACAGGGCGCCCAGATGACCGAGCGTGTCAACCACCTGGTCAAGGAAGCGCGCAAGGCCCAGCAGCCGGCGGCCTGATGGCCACCCGGGCCTCCGGGGATACGGTCGTTGTTGGCCGCATTCTCGGTCCCTGGGGTGTGCAGGGCTGGGTTCGAGTCTATTCCTGGACTGATCCGCCCACGGCCTTGTTCGAATACCGGCCCTGGCTGCTCGGAGAGCAGCAGCAAGCCACAGAAGTTCTTGAATGGCGCCGGTCGGGCCAACGACTGGTGGCCCAACTGCATACGGTCGATAGCCCCGAAGCCGCGGCCGCTTTGAGCGAGCAATTGATTCGCGTGTCGCGCAGCCTGTTGCCGGATCCGGAACCGGGCAGCTATTACTGGCATGATCTGATCGGGTTGGACGTGGTCAACCTTGAGCGCTACGCATGGGGCTCGATTGAGCGTATCCTGCCAACCGGGGCGCATGATGTGATGGAGATTGCCCATGCGCAGCGCGGCAAGATCCTGATTCCTTTTGTTCAGCCTGACGTGGTGCGTTCGGTCGATCTTGAAGCCGGACAGGTCGTGGTCGACTGGCCGGAAGACTGGGTGGATTGAGGTCGTCCGTGTTGCGTCGCATCGATGTTGTCACCCTGTTTCCGGAGTGGATTCGTGGCCTGGAGTCATTGGGCGTGACCGGACGCGCTCTGGCTGACGGTCGAATTACCCTGAAATGCTGGAATCCACGCGACTTCACCAGCGATGTGCACCGCAGCGTCGACGATCGGCCCTACGGCGGCGGGCCGGGCATGGTGATGCGCCCGGAACCACTGGCACGCTGCATTGAAGCCTTGCTGGCCGATGATGAAGCGGCTCCCGTCGCCTGTCTCAGTCCGCAGGGGCGTGTACTGGACCAGCCCGGGGTGCGCGAACTGGCCGGCCGGGCACGCCTGATTCTGGTCTGCGGCCGCTATGAAGGGATTGACGAGCGCGTCATGAACCAGTTCATCGATGAGGAATGGTCCATCGGTGATTATGTGCTTTCCGGCGGCGAGCCCGCCGCCGCGGTACTGATGGATGCTGTCATTCGTCTGCAGCCGGGTGTGCTGGGTCACCAGGATTCCGCCGCCGAAGACTCCTTCGCCGCCGATCGTCTGGATTGCCCGCACTACACGCGGCCCGAGCAGTGGCGAGGGCTCGGTGTTCCAGAGGTTTTGTTGAGCGGCGACCATGAGCGCATCCGGCGTTGGCGTTTGGCCCAGTCCGTTCAGCGCACAGCACAGCGCCGCGCGGATTTGCTGCAAATGCGGGCGGTCAGCGAGGATGAACGACGAGCGTTGCGAGAATTTGCGGCATCAGATGGTGCAATTGACGTGGAAAGCGGGTTACAATAATGGGCTTGCCTGCCCAGCGTTCGGGCCTTAATTGATCAGGACATCGACATGAGCACCATCATCGACGAAATCAACCAGGAACAAACCCAGCGCGAAATTCCGGATTTTGCGCCCGGCGACACGGTCGTCGTCAATATCTGGGTGCGTGAGGGTGACCGCCAGCGTTTGCAGGCGTTCGAGGGCGTTGTGATCGCCCGCCGCAATCGCGGTCTGAATTCTGCCTTTACCGTGCGCAAGATCTCGCATGGCACGGGTGTTGAGCGCGTGTTCCAGACCTACAGCCCGCTGATCGAGTCGATCAAGGTCAAGCGCAAAGGTCGGGTTCGCCGCGCCAAACTGTTCTACTTGCGCAATCTCGAGGGCAAGGCGGCCCGCATTCGCGAGAAGTTGACTCGACGTAGCGCCTGACTGCCCAGTATCGTTCCGATTACAGGGGTCGGTCCCAACAGGGCCGACCCCTGATCTTTTGGTGCTGCCCAGTCATTCTGCCCGGTACCCGAGATGAAGGCGCGTTACCTGAAACTTCTGATGAATGTCTGGCCGCCGTACCGGTGTGCCGGTATCCGCGTGCGTCAGATTGCCGAAGATTTTCGTTTTGCTCGCGTCGAACTGCGCATGGGCCTGACCAATCGCAACTACGTCAACGTGCATTTTGGCGGCTCGCTGTTTGCAATGGCCGATCCGTTTTATATGTTGATGTATATCAAGAACCTGGGTCCTGACTACGTGGTCTGGGACAAGGCGGCCGAGATCGATTTTTTGCGCCCGGGGCGAGGTCGGGTGTGGGCGGAATTCCGTCTGGAGGAGAGCGATCTCGAGCGGGCCCGCGCGCAGACTGCCGCCGGCCAGCGTTTTCTGGTCAGCCATCCGGTCGAGGTGTTCGACCAGGGCGGTCAGCGTGTCGCCTCGATTCGGCGGACTGTCTATATTCGGCGGCGCTGAGCTCGCTCAAGTGCTTGACGTCTGGCAGGAGGCCATCGCGACCGCTGCGACCAGGAGGAATGAGCCGCCCGTTGCACCAGCGAGTCAGGATTTCCCGGACTTGGCTTCCGGGGCCTGATCTTCGGGTGCTGGGTCGATCGGTTCGGCCGCGGTCTCGGCGGTTTGCGCTTGCGGCTGTTCGTGAGTCAGCTGCCGAGGCGGCTCATCGCCGCGAATGTGGCTGGTACCGTTGAAGTGGGCGCCGGATTCAACCACGAGCTGCGCGACGCTGACTTCCCCGGTCACCTTTCCGGATGAAACGATTTCCAGTCGTTCCGCGTCTATCTTGCCGACGAAGGTGCCGCTGACCAGGACCCGGCGTGCCTTGATTTGGCCATCGACCATGCCGGCCTGGCCGATGATCACTTCAGACTGCGAGTCGATAGCGCCTTCCAGCTTGCCATCGATGTGCAAATTGTCTTCTAGGGCAAGCTCGCCGACCAGGTTTGTCCCTGCAGCGATGACGGTCGTTCCGGTGTTCTTGCCGTTCTTCGAATGACTTCGACCAAGGATTCCCATTCAACATGCTCCTCGTTGGCAAACAGGATGTCGTACTCGTCCATGGACCAGCGCAAAAACGGTTTGGGATCCAGTCGACGATTCAGGTGGCGCACTTCGTAGTGCAAGTGCGGCGCTGTGCTGGCACCGGTATTGCCTGAGTAGCCCAACAGGTCGCCCCGCTGCACAAACTGTCCCGGACGCACTTCGATGCGATCAAGGTGCCCGTACAGGCTGGTAAACCCAAAATTATGCACCAGCCGTACGACCTTGCCCATGCCGCTGTTGCGCTGTTTGGCCGCCCACTCGACCACGCCGTCGGCGGTGGCATGAACCGGTGTCCCCATGGCGGCGCGAAGATCGACGCCGCCATGCATGGCCATGCGTTCGGTGATCGGATGGCGGCGCATGCCGAAGGCGCTGGTCACTTGTTCCGAATAGACAGGCCAGCCCGATGGAATGGAGCGCAGCATCAAGCGCTTTTCGAAGGCGGTTTGGGTGGCGGTATTGACTCGCTGGGCAAGCGGACGATCGGTTTCCGGGCGCAGTCCGATCAGCAGCTCAATGTGCTCCAGTTCATCACCCAGGGCGAGCAGAGCCAGGGATTTTTCCTCCATCTCGGTCTGCAGCTTGCGGCGCTCGCCCTGCAGCGCTGTTCTTTCTGCCAGCACCGTGGCCCGCTGCGCCTCAAGAATGGCCAGTTCGGCATTGAGATTGGCGACTCTGTTGTTTAGGGCATGGATCAGGACCGAGCCGCCCAGCAGTGCCAGGGCAATGACGCCGGCGGTGCCCAGCATGGCGTGCCGCATGATCTGGTTCAGGGTGTAGTGGCGGGCCCCGCGATAATCGGTGACCGTGATCCGGTAACGCTGACGCATCAGTAAAAGACCTGTTGGGCGCGATCCATTTGGGGATTTCAGCCTGCCTGCCGCTAGCGCAGGGCGCCTGATTATGGCTGGAACCGGATGAGTATGCAAATTTTGCCACTCGATGTTGCGTCGGCGCCACTCTTGAATTTGCGCGTGTGCACGCCCACATCCTGCAGCGTTGTGATGTTCTTTTTGCTACAGGATAAAATGCCGTGACGCAGACACCTCGGATTGAAACCAGAGCTTTCGATACTGAAGTCCATCAGCTGCTCAAGCTGATGATCAACGCGCTGTACTCCAACCGCGAGATTTTTCTGCGCGAGCTGATTTCCAATGCCTCCGATGCCAGCGACAAGCTGCGTTTCGAGGCGCTGACCGATGACAGCCTGAAAGGTCTGGATCAGGACCTGGCCATTGATATCGATTTCGATGCTGAAGCCGGGATCCTGACGGTGCGCGATCGTGGCATCGGTATGAACCGCTCGGAAGTGATTGAAAATCTGGGCACCATCGCGCGCTCGGGCACTCGCCGCTTCCTCGAAAGCCTGTCGGGAGATCAACGCCAGGATGCGCGCTTGATCGGCCAGTTCGGCGTCGGCTTTTATGCCGCTTTCATCGTCGCCGAAGAAGTCACGGTCGAGACCCGGCGAGCCAACGAATCCGCTGACCAGGGTGTGCGCTGGTCTTCGAAGGGCGAGGGCGAGTACCAGATCGAGTCGATTGACCGTGCCGAGCAGGGCACCACCGTCACCTTGCGGCTGCGCGAAGACCATCGTGATCTGCTCTCGCCCTGGCAGCTCAAGCGCATTGTTCATCACTATTCCAACCACATCGCCTTCCCGATCCGCCTGCGCCAGCCGGCCGAGGAGGATGCCGAACCGGCCGAGCCGAAGTTCGAGCGGGTCAACGATAGCCAGGCCTTGTGGACGCGGCCGAAATCCGAGATCAAGGAGGAGGAATATCAGGAGTTCTACACCGGCCTGACCGGCGACCCCGATACACCCTTGAGCTGGGCGCACCACCATGTCGAGGGCAGCCAGCGCTACAGCCTGCTGTTGTTCCTGCCGTCCTCGGCGCCGTTCGATCTGCTGATCAATCGCGATGAGCGCGAAGGGGTCAAGCTCTACATCCAGCGCGTGTTCATCATGGACGCCGCCGAGCAAGTGCTGCCGCGCTACCTTCGTTTCATGCGCGGGGTGATCGACTCGGCCGATCTGCCGCTGAACATCTCGCGCGAAATTCTGCAGGACTCGCCGCTGGTCAAGAAAATCCGCGCCACCGTAGTCAAGCGCAGCCTGGACCTGATCGAGAAGCTGGCCGAGCAGGGCGGTGAGCCCTGGGCCAAGTTCCTCGAGGACTTCGGATCCATTCTCAAAGAAGGTGTGATCGAGGGCTTCGAACAGCGCGAGCGCATCGCCGGTCTGCTGCGTTTTGCCTCGACCGAGAACGACAAGGCGACAGAGGTCAGCCTGGACGACTACATCGGCCGCATGAAAGAAGACCAGGAGCACATCTGGTACCTGACCGCCGAAAGTCTGCAGGTGGCGCGCAACAGCCCGCACCTGGAAGCCTTCCGCAAGCACGGCGTCGAAGTGCTGTTGCTGACCGACCGGATTGATGAGTGGCTGGTCGGCCACTTGCGTGAATACAAGAGCAAGAGCCTCAAGTCCGTGGCGCGCGGCAAGCTCGAGCTGGGTGAGCAGGCCGAGCCTGCCGAGTCCGCGAAAAAACTCGCTGGACGGATCAAGAAAGCTCTTGGCGAGCGCGTCGGCAACGTTCAGCCCGGCACCCGCCTGACCGAGTCACCCGCCTGCGTCGTGGCCGACGAGCACGAACTCTCGCCGCTGATGGCGCGCATGATGCGCCAGGCCGGCCAAGAGGTACCAGAGATCAAGCCCAACCTGGAAATCAACCCGGAACACGCCTTGCTCGGATTGATGGACCAGCTGGAGGACGGCAACCGTTTTGATGATCTGGCCAGCCTGTTGCTGGATCAGGCCCTGCTGGCCGAAGGCGGTGAACTGGCCGACCCGGCGGCCTATGTGCGCCGAGTCAATGCGCTGCTGGTCGATAGCTTGGGTGCTGCGCCGGCTCAGTCAAGCGAAAATAGCGAGAGCGGACCGGAGCGGGCCGCTTCCTGATGCCCAACAACGCTGGCCGGTTTCCGGCAGGAGTCAATATAGGTGACTGAACTGGCGGAATCAGGCCGGCGCCGTCAGCTTGGCCTGTGGGTCGAAGGCCCAGCCGTCACCCGCTTCATCATCGTCTTGATCGTTATCAACGCGGTGATCCTGGGGCTGGAGACCTCACCGGCCATCATGGACGTGGCCGGCACGGCTTTGATCGTCGCCAACAAGACGATCCTCGCCGTTTTCGTGGTCGAGATCGCGCTCAAGCTGATCGCCTTTGGCCCGCGCTTTTTTCGTTCGGGATGGAACCTGTTCGATTTCTTCATTGTGGGGATCGCGCTGGTGCCGGCGGCAGGGCCGTTCGAGATCCTGCGCGCGCTGCGCATCCTGCGTGTACTGCGCCTGCTGTCGCAGATCCCGAAGCTGCGCGCCATCATCGAGGCCCTGCTGCGCGCCATGCCCGGCATCGGCTGGACGGCACTGCTGCTGGTGCTGGTGTTCTACATCTTCGCCGTCATGGGGACCATGCTGTTCCGCGAGGAATTCCCGGAGTACTGGGGCAACCTGGGCTTGAGCCTGTTCTCGCTGTTCCAGATCATGACCCTGGAGTCCTGGTCGACCGGCGTGGCCCGGCCGATGATGGAGGTCTATCCGCTGATCTGGGTCTATTTCGTGCCCTTCATCCTGATCTCCAGCTTCATGGTGCTCAACCTGTTCATCGCGATCATTGTGACGGCCACCCAGTCCATCCATCACGATGAAGAGGTCGAGCAGCACGAGTCGCTGCTGAACGAGCTGCGGCAGATCAATGATCGGCTGGAGCGCCTGGAGAAATCGCGGCAGTGAGTTTCGGAAAGGCTTTTACCGCAGATGAACGCGGATGAACGCGGATAAGGAAATCGTGCTGGTGGTGATTGTAGTGCTTGATTGTTGCGCGGT
>SLJA01000233.1 GCA_007135355.1 Wenzhouxiangella sp. | reverse complement strand
GCCGGGGCGGGCGTACAGGTGCACGCGCCTCTTGCAGCAAAAACAGTCGCTGATCCGGGCGTGGTGATTGATAGACAATGGGGTGAGACCAAACCACACCGGTTGCCCATCCGCGTCGTGGGTAAAACCACGGGTCGTGGAAAAACCAGGGATCATGGGCGAAAAAGAGGGGTCGGTAGGGGCGATGAAAGTGGCTGAAGTAGAAAAAATCCAGCGACCAGAATGGATAGAACATGGGATCGACGACCACCACCTGGCGCGGAGCAGCGTGCCATTGATCGTAATAAACCCCGTCCCCGCCATAGCGCGGTTGATGGTAGGTCGCGCACCCGCCAGTGATCACAGCGATCATCAACAATACGCCAGCTTTCATCATGCTTGCTCGCCTCATGGTGCCAAGCGTAGCACCCGCATGCTTAACCGCGCATGAATTACCGATAAGCGCCAGCTGATCGGTCGGATGGCGCGGACTGGGAGAGCGCTGAGTGTTGTGCTCAGTCAAACATGGACGCTGCCGCATCCGGATCGCTCTCCAGCAAGGCGCGTAATTCGTTCAGTCCGGCGCGCTGCAGAGGTCGTCCATCGATGGGGCTGGGGGGCGCCTGGAGCGCATCGCGGCCGATCATCAAGGCCATTTCAACGGTGTGGTCTCCAGCTTCCACGACCAGCACGTCGATCTCGCGCCAGCCCCCGTCATGCCAGCGAATACGCCGCCGCTCCTGCTCATGGGCAATGCCATGCTCCATCAAGTAGCGCACAACGCTATCGGGGTCATCATCGTAGACGTGCAGGCACACGCGCGAAAACTCATCGGCCGTGCCCTCCAGCACCGGTCCGACCAGGCGCGGGCGAAAGGGGCTGAGAAATTCCATGGCCTCCAGGGCTGCTTCGCGCAGCCTGCGCAGTTGCGCCAGCCGCTCCGGCCCGCTGTAGAGCAGTTGCCACTCCTTCAGTGCTTGCTCGATCTGGCGATTGGACGGCAGCCCGCCGCGCGTGCTGGCGCCGAGTCGTTCGGCTGCCTTGTGCTTCGCGCTCAGATAGGAGCGTTGGCCCTCGACGGCAATGATGCGCGCGGCTTCGGCAGCAATTTCCAGGCGCAGTCGATCACCGCCGCGGCGCCGGGTTTTGGGAGCCATAGGCAACTCGATCAGAAAATGTCGTAAGGATCGGTTTCGCGCCGCCGCTCGTCAGCGGCCTCCAGCGGCGGCAAGTTGTCGGCATGGAACCACTCGGCCACCGCGCCGGCGGTGCCGGGCCTGGCCCGCAGCCCGGTCTCCGGATTGATCAACGCTCGGGCCAGCCCGACCGGCTCAGCCGGGCGGCGTTCGGGGCGATCCTGCAAAGCCACTTCCATGAAATCAACCCACAGCGGCAGCGCGGTGCGGCCGCCTTGTTCCTGGCTGCCCAGGGACTCGTTGTCGTCCATGCCGACCCATACGGAAGCGACGATGCCGCCGCCGTAGCCGACGAACCAGGTGTCACGCAAGTCGTTGGTCGTGCCGGTCTTACCGGCCAGGTCGCCGCGTCCCAGGGTGAGTGCGCGGCGACCTGTGCCATGGGTGACGACGTCGGCCAGCATCGAGTGAATCAGCCAGGCGGTCTGTGCGCTGATGATCTGCGGCGCAATGCGTGGCAGTTGCGGCCCAAACATGGGTCCGCCCTGGGCCAGGCCGAGCTCGATCTGGTTCAGATCGATTCGGCGTGGAGCGTTGATGTCGACCAGCCCATTGTCGCCAGGGCCCTCGGGTCCACCGGCCTCGGGCGGGCAGTCGGGGCAGATTCGCATCCAGCTGGGCTCGAACACGATCTGGCCAAAGTTATCAGTCACGCGGTGGATGAATTGCGGTTCAACGGCAAATCCTCCGTTGGCGAATACCGCGTAGGCCGAGGTCAAGCTCAGCGGCGTCAGCGACGCGGAACCCAGAGCCATGGAAGGGCCGGCCGGCAAATCGACGCGGGCAAAGCCGAACTCGCTGATGTAGTCGCGGGCGAAATCCAGCCCGATGTCCATCAGCAAACGAACACTGACCAGATTGCGCGAATGGACCATGGCCTCGCGCAGCCGCGTCGGTCCGTAGAATCGGCGCCCGAAGTTGGTCGGTCGCCAGGCGCGTTCCATGGAGGGATCATCCAGCACCACCGGCGCGTCGTTGACCAGCGACGCCGCGGTGTAGCCGCGGTCGAGTGCGGCGGCATAAACAAAGGGCTTGAACGCCGATCCCGGCTGGCGCCGGCTCTGAGTAACGCGGTTGAACTGGCTACGACCGAAATCCAGTCCGCCGACCATGGCCAGCACAGCGCCGGTATCGGCCTCCATGGCGACCAGGGCGGCTTCCGCGCGTGGAACCTGAGCCAGCCGCCATTCGCCGTCAACCTGCCGCACGCGCACCAGATCGCCGGCACTGAGGACCTCAGAGACCGCCTGTGGGCGGGCGCCAAGCGCGTTGAGGCGCAGGAAGGGGCGGGCCCAGCCCAGGCTGTCCAAGGTGATGACAAGATCTTCGCCGCCGCGAATGCGCAGCGTAGCTTCCGCAGCGTCGACCGCGGTGACGATGGCCGGCTGCAGGTCGGCGACCGCGCGCGTGCGGCGCAATTGTTCATCGATACCGGGTTCGGCGGAAAGCGCTTCCAGGTTAAACTGTTGTTCAGGCCCGCGCCAGCCGTGGCGTCGATCGTAGGACTGCAGTCCGTCGCGTACCGACTGATCGGCGGCGCGTTGCATGCGCGAGTTGACCGTGGTGTAAATGCGGTAGCCGCCGGAGTGGGCCTGCTCGGCGCCGACCCTTTCGACCAGCGCCAGGCGAGCATGCTCGGCCACCCACGGTGCGCTCAATTCCACCACTGGCCCGTGCAGGCGGGCATTGTTGGGCTCGGCGCGCGCCAGCGCGTGCTGGTCGGCATCGATGTATCCCAAATGCAGCATGCGATCGAGAATCCAGTTGCGCCGAATCATGGCCTGGCGGGGTCCGGATATGGGGTTGTCCCGCGACGGTGCTTTGGGCAAGGCGGCCAGTTGTGCCATTTCGGCCAAAGTGAGCTCGTCCAGACGCTTGCCAAAATACACCTGTGCCGCGGCGGCTATGCCGTAGGCACGGTGGCCGAGGAATTCCTTGTTGAGATACAGCTCGAAGATTTCATCCTTGCTCAGATGGCGTTCGATCTTCAGCGCCAGCAGCATCTCGCGCAGCTTGCGCGTGACCGAGTATTCCGTGCTGAGAAAGAACCGACGCGCCACCTGTTGGGTGATGGTGCTGCCGCCGGGGACTCTCCCCTGGCCCATGCTCAAGGCGTATAACCAGGCACCGCGCAGGGTGCCGCGCCAGTCGATCCCGGGGTGGCGGTAAAAGCGATCGTCTTCGGCGGCCAGGAACGCCAGTCGCAGGGGTTCCGGCACATCTTCCAGGCGCACCGGGGTGCGCCGCTGTTCACCGATTTCCGCGATCAGCGCGCCATCTTCTGAAAAAACCCGCAGTGGAACCTGCAAGCGGACATCCTGCAGCACGTCGACGTCGGGCAACGTGGGCGCCACCACCGCCCAAATCGCGACAATGCCGATGGCGCCGAAAACCAACCCAATGAAAAACAGGCGTATAGAAAACCTAATTAAAGTCTTTATTCGGAACATGACTTGTGGTACATGTAGGGCTGGACGAGAAAAGGCGCTCAACTTCACTTATGAGTCCAAAGCACTTTAAAAGTGCCGTCAGCCAGAAATATGGGTGGTACCGGCGCCTGATTTTCCCGTAGTATAGGGCCTTGAGGTCAAATCAACAGCTTACCCATGCCTTCCGGGCGGCGTGGGGCCTGGCGGCAGGTCGCTGAGTGGTAGTTCCGGCAGAGGGCAATACAAATTCAATGAAGGATATCCTCGGCAAGCTCCTCGGCAAGGGTCCGCCGCCACTGGTTGGGGTGGACATCGGCTCCAGCAGTATCAAGGTGGTACAGCTGTCTCGTGCAGCCAATGGGTACCGGCTGGACGGCTTCGGTGTTGAGACCTTGCCGGAAAATTCCGTCAGTGAGGGCGTCATCGCCGACGCTGATGCCGTCTCCACGGCGCTCAAGCAAGTGGTCCGACGTTCCGGTGTGACCGCCAAGCGCTGCGCCATGGCCGTTACGGGATCGGCGGTCATCACCAAAGTCATCAACTTGCCGGCTGACCTCAGTGAAGAGGACATCGAGGCACAGATCGAAGTCGAGGCCGGCAATTACATTCCGTTTCCGCGCGAAGAAGTGAGCCTGGACTTCGAGGTGCTGGGGCGCTCGGCGCGCAGTGCTGATTTGCTGGAGATCCTGCTTGCTGCATCCAAGACCGAGCATGTCGACATGCGTCGGGATGTGGCGGAGTTGGCGGGTTTGTCGGTGGCTGTGGTTGACGTTGAGTCCTTCGCGATCTCCAACGCCTTCGAGTTGGTACGACATCAGGCCGGTATTGATGCTGCCGAGACGCTGGCGGTTTTGAACATCGGCTCGACCACCTCGAACATGATCGTGCTGCGCGGTAATCGCAGCATGTATCACCGTGAGCACTCTTTTGGCGGCAATCTACTGATCGAGGAATGCATGCGCCGTTACGGCATGGATTTGAACCAGGCTCGTTTCCTGCAGCGGGGCGACAAGCCGCCGGAAGGTTTTGAAGATGAGGTGCTGGAACCTTTTAGACAAAACATGATTCAGCAGATCAGTCGTGCCCTTCAGTTCTATGCCTCATCCAGCGATTACAGGAATATCAGCACCTTGTTCCTGGCGGGCGGCGGTGCGCTCATTCCCAATCTGGCCGAGACCTTGGGCGATGAAATTGGTGTTTCAGTGGAGTTGGGCGACCCCCTGAAAAATGTTCAATTGGGGCCTAAGGTCAATGCGCGACAGCTGGATCAGGTGCGGCCCTCCCTCACCATTGCCTGCGGCCTGGCCATGCGAGGTTTTGACTGATGGCCAGAATCAACCTTTTACCGTGGCGTGAGGCGCAGCGTCAGGAGCGACAGCGGAACTTCATCATGCTGGTTGTTGCTGTGGCCGTGCTGGCAGGAGGATTGGTTTTTCTGGCCAATCAAGGCATGAATGCAATCATCGCCGGGCAGGAAGCGCGCAACAATTTCTTGCGCGGCGAGATTCGTGCGTTGGACCGAGAGATTGCTGAAATCCAGGATCTTGAGCGCACTCGGGACAATCTGGTTTCGCGCAAAAATGTGATCGAGCGGCTGCAGGAGAATCGGTCGCTCATGGTGCATTTGTTCAACCAGATCGCGCAGACTGTCCCCGAAGGTATTACCTTGAGCAGTGTGCGTCAAGCCGGTACTGAGCTTACTATCACGGGCACGGCTGAGTCCGAGTCCAGAGTCTCCAATTACATGGTCAGAATTGACGCGGCGACCTGGTTACATAGCCCCCAGTTGCGCATCATCCAGGTCCAGGCGCGTGAGCAAAACCCCGAGCAGCCGTTTCGTTTCGAGTTGCGGGCCCAGATTGGTTCACCCAGGCAGCTGGAGGAGGCACTCTGATTATGGATCTCTCAGAACTCAAAGAGTTGGATTTCAACAATTTAGGTAGCGCCTCCAACGGTGCCAAGGCGGTCATTCTGGTGTTCCTGGCGGCGCTGATTCTGGGCGCCGGATACTGGTTTCTGATCAAGGACAAACGGCAGACACTGGAGCAGCGTGAGCGCGTTGAGACTCAGCTCAAGCAGGAGTTTCGCGAAAAACAGCAACTAGCCGTCAACCTGCCTGCTTATCGTCAGCAGCTGGAAGAAATGGAAGAGATGCTGGCTGTCATGCTCAGGCAATTGCCGTCACGGACGGAAATGCCGAACTTGCTCAACGACATCTCGCAAACAGCATTGGGCGCCGGGATTGATAACGAATTGTTCGAGCCACGTTCCGAGATCAACAGAGATTTCTACGCCGAGCTCCCCATCGCTGTGAGAATGGTTGGGACGTACCATCAGTTCGGAGAGTTCGTCAGTACCGTAGCGTCCTTGCCGCGCGTTGTCATTCTGACCATCCAGGATATTTCCCTTCAGCCGGTTGCGGGCCCGGGGGGACGGCTGAGAATGGATGGCACCATAACCACCTACCGTTACCTTGACGATAGTGAGCGCGTCGCGTCTACCGAGCCCGCCCCGGGAGGTCGCAGATGAGATCACGAATCCTCCAGTTGACCAGCTTGCTGATTGCAGCGCTCACTCTGACCGGCTGCGAGCGTGGAGTACAGGATCTTCAACGCTGGGTTGAAGACGAGCGTCAGCGCCCTGGCGAGCCTATCGACCCCATACCGCCGGTGGCGGTGGCCGAAGTGGTGGCCTACGAGGCATTTGACCTCCGCGATCCGTTCCAGAGACGAACAGCAACAGCCGAAGTGGACGAGCTCGCCGAGATGGATGAAATCAGCGACGGACTGCGCCCGGACCCTCTCCGGCGTCGGGAATTCCTCGAAGGATTTCCGCTGGATACCTTGACGATGGTGGGAACATTGAGAATCGACGATGTTGATTTTGCGCTGATCCGCGATAACGATAACGTTATTCACCGCGTCCGGGAAGGAAACTTCATGGGCCGCAACCATGGAGAGGTAGAGCGCGTCACCCCCAACCGGGTGGAGCTGCGCGAATTGATCCAGGACGGTCGCGGAGTCTGGACTGAGCGGCGGGTTCAGATCGCCATGGGAGAAAGGTAATGATGACTGCAGATATCCTCACCAGTGGCGGCCGTGCTGGGCCGATGGCGCAAGCCGGCAAGACAGGGAGAACAATATGATCAGGGGAATGCGCTTTTGGGGTTTGCTGGCCGGAATGCTGTGCCTCGCGCCAGGGCTTCAGGCCTCGGAGCTGACCGGCATCAGCGTGGCATCCGGCGCTGGAGAGGTGCGATTAACGCTTAGTTCTCCAGATGGTTTTCCGGATCCCACCGTTTTTTTGACCGACGAACCGGCTCGAGTTGTGGTCGATCTGGCGGGGACCAGCAGTCGAATCAGCGCTGATCGTGTGACGGTTGCCAGAGGGCCGGTTCGAAGCTATCAGGCACTTTCTGCTGGAGGCCGCACTCGGCTGGTCGTCGATCTGTCCCGGCCCGTGCCTTATGAGGTCGAAATTTCCGGCACCGAGCTGACGCTGGTCTTGATGACTGATGCACCGATGGCCCCGACGCTGACGGGTCCGGGCACGCGGCCGGTAGCCACTGACTCCGGCTTTAGCGTGACCGGCATCGACTTCCGCCGGTCGGCCGAAGGCCACGGGCGGGTGCTCGTCGACCTGGATCGGCCCGGTGTGAATGTGACCTTAAGCGAACGCGCAACGGGCCTGCGCGTTGACCTGTTTGATACCCGGCTTCCGGCCGAATTGTTCCAACGATTGGATGTGACGGACTTTGCCACCCCGGTGCAGATGATCACGCCGGAGCAACGCAGCGCCAATGTGCGGCTGATGCTGGAGGTGGCTGGCGCCTACGAGCATCTGGTCTTCCAGACCGGCAACCAGCTCATCATTGAAGTGAGCCGCCCCGTTGAGCAAGTGGCCGAGCGGGAGCGTGATTTACAGTTTTTCGGCGAGCGAGACTATGAAGGCGCGCGCATCACTCTCAACTTCCAGGACATCCAGGTGCGGTCGGTTTTGCAGCTGATTGCCGATGTTTCAGATCTCAACATCGTGGTTTCGGATTCAGTCAGCGGGTCTCTCACGCTGCGACTGACCAACGTCCCCTGGGATCAGGCCCTGGATATCATTCTGGAGACGCGCAATCTGGATATGCGTCGTTCCGGCAATGTGATCTGGGTTGCTCCAATCGCAGAAATCGCGGCCAGAGAGCAGCAGATTCTGAGGGCCAGGGCGGACCGAGAGGCACTGGAACCGTTGCGGACGGTGATGCTACCGATCGCCTATGCCAATGCTTCGGATCTTGCCTCACTGATTAGTGCCGGCAGGGGAGAAGAGACCGGCTTACTGTCCGGCCGCGGTTCGGTTTCCGTAGATCAGCGAACCAATACGCTGCTGGTGACCGATACCCTGCAGCAAATCGACGGGATTCGAGAGCTGGTTGCCGAACTGGATCGGCCGGTGCGCCAGGTCCAGATTGAGTCGCGGATCGTGATTGCCCGACATGATTTCAATCATCAGCTCGGCGTCCGCTTCGGTGTAACCGGCGCTCGGCAGGATTCTCGAGGCAATCTCTACACCACCTCGGCGAGTTCGCAGGCGCTGAACGCGATGAACCAGAGCGCCATTGCCAACCGTCGAGCCGGTCGCGGCACGAGCACGCCCCTGGCAGTTCCGGGGCTTGACGATCGTCTGAACGTGAACCTGCCGGTCTCAAATCCCGCCGGAAGTCTGGGGTTCAGCATTCTGGCGGCCGACTACCTTCTGGACCTTGAGTTGAGTGCTCTGGAGACAGAAGGACGGGGCGAAGTGATTTCTACCCCGCGCCTGATTGCTGCCAATCAGCAGCAGGCATTCATCCAGCAGGGTGTCGAGATTCCCTTCGAGTCGGTTCAGGGCGGGACTCAGGGTGGGGCAGTCAATGTTGAGTTCAAAGAGGCCGTTCTGGAACTCAGGGTGCGGCCACTGATCACCCCTGATAATCGGGTTCAGCTGGATCTCCAGATCAAGCAAGATACCGTTGGGGAGATTTTCGAAACGGGCCGTGGCGGTTCGGTGCCCTCAATCGATACCAGGGAAATGGCGACAAACGTTCTGGTGGACAATGGACAGACTGTTGTCCTCGGGGGGATTTACCAGGAAGAGCGTAATTTCACGACAACCCGGGTACCTGTGCTGGGAGAGGTTCCAGTGATGGGCCATTTGTTTCGGCGGAGAGGTACCGACGATCAAAAACGAGAACTGCTGATTTTTGTCACGCCCACCATCCTCGACGACCGTGTCGTGCTGGACTGAATGCTGCGGAGCCCGGCAAATGAACCATCAAACTGAATTTCAAGAAGGCCTGACGATGAAAACGTCGAAATTGTTGATCGCCTGTCTGGCGACGGTCGTGTTGGTTGCCTGCGGCGG
>SLJA01000307.1 GCA_007135355.1 Wenzhouxiangella sp. | reverse complement strand
CCGGGCGCCGGCGTGGCCGATGACAAGGTGGTCTATTCCTATGTGCCGGAGATCATCCGCTATTACCTGGATCAGGACCCCATCGTGCCGAATGTGCCAACCTGGCGCTGCAGCATCAAGTCCGAACTCCATCATGTGCTGGCCAATATCGAGCACTTGGTGGTCAAGCCGGCCAATGAGTCCGGCGGCTACGGCATGCTGATCGGGCCGCACGCCAGTCGCAAGGAGCGCGAGGCCTTCAAGCGCCTGATCAAGGCCGATCCACGCAACTACATCGCCCAGCCGACCCTGGCGATTTCGACCTGCCCGACCCTTTCGGGCAACCAGATCGCGCCGCGTCACGTCGATCTGCGTCCCTTCATCCTGTCCAGCGATCATCACTATGTGACCATGGGGGGACTGACCCGGGTGGCCATGCGGGCCGGCTCGCTGGTGGTCAATTCTTCCCAGGGCGGCGGCAGCAAGGACACCTGGATCGTCGATGTCGATGGGGCAGGTCCGGTCTGATGCTGTCGCGGGTCGCCGAAAACCTGTACTGGTATGGACGCTACCTGGAGCGTGCTGAAGACCTGGGCCGCATGATCAATGTCAACGGCCACCTGATGCTGGACCTGCCGCGCAGCATGGCGCCGGGCTGGGCGCCACTGGTGCGCATCACCGGCAGTCAGGCCCTGTTCGACGAGCTTTACGATACGCCCGGCGAGCGTCAGGTCGTGCGCTTTCTGCTCGCCGACCCGCGCCATCCGGGCTCGGTGTTGTCCTGCTTGAACCAGGCGCGCGAGAATTTGCGCGCGGCGCGCGATTTGTTGCCGCGCGAGGTCTGGGAGCAGACCAATGATTTGTACCTGATTGCCCAGGAGCAGCTGACCGGCAACCTGTCCAAGCGCCGCCGCCAGGATTTTATCGACCTGATGATCCGTCGCTGTCAGCAGCTGATCGGCATGCTGGCCGACATCATGAGCCACGACCACGCCTGGGATTTCATTCTGCTTGGTCGTTACCACGAGCGCGCCGACATGACCACGCGCATTCTTGATGTGCGCTCGGCCCACTTGCTCAGAGGCGTGGACGAAAGCCAGCCTTTCGATCAGTTGCAATGGATGAGCGTGCTGAAATCTCTGACTGCTTACCAGATGTACCGGCGTCATGTCCGCCTGCGCGTGGCCGGCCCCGATGTACTGCGCTTTCTGCTCGGCAATCCGCTGTTTCCGCGCTCGGTGGTCTTCTGCCTGGGCGCCATGGCCGAGCGCCTTGAGGAGTTGCCTGATCACGAGAGCACGCTGATCGCGGTGGGCCGGATCCGGCGGCAGGTTGACCAGGCCGATGTCGAGGCGCTGGTTGAAGGCAAATTGAGCACCTTCGTCGACCGCCTCCAACTGGAACTGATCGGGGTCGGCGAACTGATCCGTCAGACCTGGTTCGAGGTCCGGCCGGACGCTTGAGTGTCCTGATCTCCAAACTTTGAGGGTCGGCTGCGGATGGGGCAGACCGCCGGCGGAAGATATCAGAGTTTACTGATCATGCAACTGCCAGCCTTGCGGATCGGGCAGATCAAGAAAGGCGGCGCCCAGTTTCTTGTTCCAGGCCAGCGCGAGCTGGTGCAGGTAGGGATCGTTTTCGGGGAGTTTCAAGCGCCGTTCGACGCAATGTTTTCCGGCCGGGCAAATGGCAACTTCCACCGGCGGGCCGACTGACAGATTAGAGCGCATGGCGGCGTCCATCGAAACCAGGGCCAGACGGGCCCCCAGGTCCAGGCTCATGCTGGCGTCGGCCAGGCGTGACAGGATGGGCTTGCCGTATTTGGTTTCTCCGATCTGCAGGAAAGGCTTTTGGCGGGAAGCAACGATGTAATTGCCCTGTGGGTAAATCAGGAAAATATCGTGCGACGCCGATCCGATTTGACCACCCAGCAAAAAAGTGGCTTCCGGGTTGAATCCGGCAGCCTGGTCGGCCGCGGGCGCCACGCTCTGCTGAATCTGCCGGTTGATTTCGCCGACATAAGCAGCGATCTCGTCCAGGTGAGCCAGCGTGTTCAAGTTCCGTTCTGCATTCGCATTGGCCAGATCACGGTTGATCTGGCTGCGTACTGCCTGGGTGGTGGCAAGATTGCCGGCCGACAGCAATACGATGACGCGATCGCCCGCCGTATCGAAAACGTGCATTTTCGAATAGACGCTGATATCGTCGACACTGGCGCTGGTGCGGGAATCCGAAGCCAGTACCAGGCCGTCGTTGAGGCGCAGGCCGAGGCAATAAGTCATTGGCGGCAGTCGGGGGCAATGATGCGGATCGGGCCGCAAAGCATATCAGAGCTTGCAGCGACCGGGGCTGACGAGTTGGTCAACCCCGGCTGCGCCTGGTCCGCTATGGCAGCGCCGTCTCAGGAAACGGCTTCCTTGGCCTGGCTGGACCGGGAGCGGGCGGAGCGGCCATCCGGAGCGGCCCAGCCAATATCCAGCCAGCGAGTCACGGTTTTCTCCACCTCAACCAGGAAGAACACCAGCAGGCCGAAGGCCAGCACGGTCCACCAATAGTTCAGCGGCAGTCCAGTTGTGCCGAATACGGTCTGGGCCGGTGGCAGGTAAGTGAAAGCCAACTGCATGATGATCAGCAGGCTCACGCTGAGCCACGCCCAGCGGTTGCTGAACAGAGCGCTGATGGTCCAGCTTGCTGCTTGCCAGCGTCGGCAGTTGAACAGGTAGGTCAGCTGGCCGGCGACGATGACGTTGACGGCCATGGTTCTGGCCAGTGCTTCATCGCCGGTGGCGTTGAGCACCTGGTTGAACAGGTAGAAGGTGCCGGCGGTCAGCAGCAGGCCGACCCACAGGATACGAGTGACGACAAACGAGGTCAGCAACTCCTGGTCCAGGGGCCGCGGCGCTCGCTTCATGACATCGTTTTCCAGTGGTTCGAAGGCCAGCGCCAGGGCCAGGGTGATGGCGATCACCATGTTGACCCACAGGATCTGTACCGGCGTGATCGGCAGCGTGAGGCCGGCCAGAACCGCCAGCACAATCACCAGCGCCTGGGCGGCATTGGTCGGCAGTACGAACAGGATCGCCTTGCGAATGTTGTCGTACACCCCCCGGCCTTCCTCAACGCCGTTGACGATGGTGGCGAAGTTATCGTCGGCCAGCACCATCTCGGCGGCCTGACGCGAGGCCTCGGTGCCCTTGATGCCCATGGCCACTCCGATATCGGCGCGCTTGAGTGCCGGCGCATCATTGGCGCCGTCGCCGGTCATCGCAACGACCTGCTGATGGGCTTGCAGGGCCTTGACCAGCCTGAGTTTGTGTTCCGGCGTGGTGCGGGCAAACACATCTGTCTCGATCACTCGATCATGCAGCTGCTCAGCGCTCAGCCGGTCAATCTCCTGTCCTGTCATGGCCTGGCCCTCAGGCTTCATCAGGCCCAGCTCGGTGGCGATGGCGCGGGCGGTCGCGACGTGATCACCGGTAATCATTTTCACCCGAACGCCGGCACTCTGGCAGGCCCGAATGGCGTCCGGCACTTCGGGCCGCGGTGGGTCGGCAAAACCGACCAGGCCAAGCAGGGTGAGGTCTTCCGGCGGGTGTTCGACGTCAAGCTTGTCCAGCGTTTCGTCGACGTGCTTTTCAGCGATGGCCAGCACGCGCAGGCCATTACGGGTCATTTGATCAAGACAGTCATTCCAGAAATCATGGTCAAGCGGGACCGTTTCGCGCCCGTCATGCTGGAACTCGCAGCGGGCGAGGATGGCCTCCGGTGCGCCCTTCATGGCAATCAGACCTTGTGACAGGCTGGCCATGAACTTATGGTCGGAGGAAAAAGGGATCAGGCCGATGCGGGGGTGTTGGTCGCGCAACGCCTCGACGTCCGCTTGCTGATGTTCGGCGAGCAAAACCAGGGCTCTTTCCAGTGGATCCCCGCTGTCGGCTCCGGGCTCGAAATCGTTGCATAGCACGGCCGCGCGCAACAGTGCCTGACCGGCGTTGGACTCGATCTGATCCTGTTCCGGGTCAAACAGGCCTTGAGCCAGGGCGACCCGGCGGGCCTTGAGCTCGTTGCGCGTCAGGGTGCCGGTCTTGTCGCTGCAGACTATGGTGACCGAACCCAGTGTCTCGACCGCCGGAAGGCGCCGGACGATAGCGTTGCGCTGAGCCATTTGCTGCACGCCGATGGCCAGGGTAATGGTAATGATGGCCGGCAAACCTTCGGGAATGGCGGCGACCGCCAGGGCAATCCCGGCCAACAGCCCTTCACCCAGGTCCATGCCGTGGACCAAAGCCCCCATGGCCACCACAAAGGCGGTCAAGCCTAGGATGATGATGGTCAGCAGGCGGGCAAACCGATTGATCTTCTGCAGCAGCGGCGTGGTCAATTTCTCCACGGTCTTGAGCATGTCGCTGATGCGGCCAAGCTCGGTATCGCTGCCGGTGATGGCGACCACGCCAACGGCCTGGCCGCTGGTGGTCATGCAGCCGGAATAGATCATGCTGCGGCGGTCGGCCAGGTCGGTGTCTTCGGCCACTAGGTCCGGTGTCTTGCCGACCGGAACGGATTCGCCGGTCAGCGCGGCCTGGTCGATGCGCAAACCGTGGGCGTCCAGAAGGCGGATATCGGCCGGTACGCGATCACCCGACTTGATTCGCACGATGTCTCCCGGCACCAGGTCTTCCGCCGGGATTTCACGCCACTTGCCGTCGCGTCGGGCGGTGGCCTTCATCGCCAGCATCTTGCCGATGGCTTCCATGGCCTGCTCGGCCTTGCCCTCCTGGACAAAACCGATCAGTGCGTTGATCACCACCACCGCCAGAATGACGAGGGCGTCGATCATGTGGCCCAAGGCCAAGGCGGCCACGCCGGCCACCATCAGCACGTAGATCAGCAGGTTATGAAACTGGACCAGAAAGCGCAGGATAGCTGGCTTTTTCGGCGCCTCGGGTAGCTTATTGGGTCCGTAGCGCTGCAGGCGCTCGCCGGCGTCCTGTTGAGCGAGGCCGGTGCGAGACGTCTCCAGAGCTTCCAGAAGCTCTTGTTCCCTGAGTGCGTGCCACGGCTTTTGCGATCGGTCAGTCATTGCTTTTTCCTGCCTATTGAAAACCCCGCCCATGTGCCGTGGCGCGCGGGTGGTCCGTTCCAGTCAGTCGAGTCGGTTCGGACCCGTTTGGGCTAGGCGCCGATCGCGCCTTCGGTTTTTTCCACCTCCGTGGCCTCGCGCACGCTCTTGATGGAGACCTTGAAGTTCAAAACTTGCCCGGCCAACATGTGATTGGCATCGACCTTGACCGTTTCGGGACCGACTTCGCGCACTGTCACGGTCATCGGGCCAGCTGCAGATTCTGCCCGAAAACTCATGCCGGGTTCCACTTTTTCCACCCCATCGAAGGCCGAGCGCGGTACATCCTGCACCAACTCTTCCCGGTAAGGGCCATAACCTTCTTCAGGTTGTACGCTGACGGCCAGCTCGTCACCGGCGCTTTTGCCCTCAATGGCGTTTTCCAGGCCGGGAATGATGTTGCCATGCCCGTGCAGATAGACCAACGGCTCACGGCCTTCAGAGGTGTCGATGACCTGACCATCGTCCCCGGTCAGGGTGTAGTCGATGCTGACGACACTGTTTTCCTTGATTTGCATGCCAATTCCGTATTTGAGTTGACCACCAACCTTAACATGGACGCGTATTGCGGCCCGACGTCAAACCGGAATCGCCGCATTGGATGCGGGTTCGCGGAAGTCGCGTAGCCGTCCGAGCAGGTCGGCGTGCGTCGATTGACGGTTCGGATCCGGATCCGACTGCGCCGGTGTGCCGGCCAGTTCGCGCCGGTATGACAGCGGCAAGCCGAGATAGTCCGCCCCGGCCAGGACCAGATCGCGATACCAGGAGAATGGCTTCAATGCGGGGTTGATATGGGTGGGTGAGGCGCGGTAGGTGAACGGGCGCAGTGATTGACCACGGAACTGCAGCGGAAAAAAAGTGCGGTCATAGCCCGAACCCAGTCCTTCAACGGCATCAAGCGCGCCCAGGTGCGAGTCATCGATGCGGTACAAGGCGCCGAAGGCGACGGCGCGTCGCCCGGATTCGACCAGGTCGCATTTGCTGGAGCCGTCGGGGCTGATCTTGTGAAAAACCACGCATTGACCGCTCAAGTGCACCAGCCCCGAAAGCGTTGCGGACGGTACGCGCTCACGCAGGCGCAGCGGGTGCAGGTTCGACCCGTAGGCCAGGTAATGTAGAGTGCTCAATCGATCCGACCGGATTGGGTTCAAAGCGTGACCCTAACAGGGTGGCTTGGCCTGATCAAGCGGATAGCGCGGCGATGGTGGCTTCGACATCCTGTTGCAAATCGCGCCCTCGTCGAATCAAGTCGCCGCCGACCAGGACGGCGCAGTCGCGACCGAACTGGGTGGCCGCTTCAGGCGCCTGCTCCAGAGTTTTGCCGCCGCCGAAACAGGGCAGGGTGGCGGCCATCGGGCCCAGCGTCTGGGTCAAGGCGCGGCAGGTCTGCTCAACTTCGTCCGCCTGGCCGGTCTGGAGGCGTCCGCCGCTGCCGGGAAAAATGCTGATATCTGCCCCGGCGATACGGACCAGTGTGCCGAGCAGGACCGGAGTGGCGATACCGCAATCCCCGCCCTCGGTGAAGCTCCCGGCCATGGCCGGATGCGAGAGCCACATCAGGCCGCGTTCGCGTGCCGCGGTGGCCGCCGTTTCCAGACCCATGATCCAGGTGCACAGGACCACGCCGGACAGCCCCAACTCGGCCACCATGTCCAGCTGACGCCGGAGGTGGTCGCCGCTGCCGGCTACGTGCGGCAGGTATAGACAGCGCCGCCCGCTTTCCTGCGCGGCCCGTTCGACCGCGCTGGCGCAGGCGCTGACCCGGTGCCTGAATTCGGCCGTATCGACCTCGACAAGGTTCTGGTCATCTTTGATCAAATCGCCGCCGCCGCGGGCGAACTCCAGCGCCAGTCGGGCCAGGGTTTCCGGCGCGCTGCCGCGCGGCTTGAGCACGCTCATCAGCAGGGCACGCTCGGGTACGCCGGTCAGGCGGCGGATGGTCGGCAAGCCGCCAATGGGACCGGGCAGCTGGTCCAGCAGCGATTGCGGCAAGCGCAGATCGACCAGGCGAATGCGCGGGTAGAAGGACACGTTGCCGTAGACCAGCTGCAGCAGTTGCCCGACCTGCCGGCTGGCCAGTTCGACCGGGTAGCCGATCTCGATGCGCCAGCGCCGCTCGTCCATGGGCTGAACGCTCAGCACCCGCCCGAGCAGGCGTTCGGCGATCGCGTCGGGAATCAGGCTGCGGGTCAGCTCCAGGCTTTGCTCGCGCGCGATATTTTCGGCCAGGACTTCGGGGTCGCGGTCAGGCGCGGAGGCGACGTAGCTGGCCGTGATCAGATCCATACGGGGCTTCCTTGTTGAGAATCCGGTATTTGTAACCGGACTGGTCGAGAGATTGGAGAGCCTGAAGCTGCAAGGCGTCCTTGGGCGGGGGAATGCGCTGAAGGCCTCACCACCGCGTCGAACTGAAGCACATTCCCCCGCCCGGGGACGGCAACCCGGCCCGATCGAAGCCGCGACAGCGATCACCCCAGCCGTTTTGACTATCGCGCGGCCGGGCATCGTGCCCGCCTTGACTACAATAGTCGAATTCCTTCTGCCACCGCCAAATCAAAGACACCTTGAAGACATGAGCGAGAAAACCCGCGTTCTGACCGGCATCACCACCACCGGCACCCCCCACCTGGGCAACTACGTCGGCGCCATCAAGCCGGCTATCGCCTCCAGCCATGATGAAGCCACCGACTCGTATTACTTTCTGGCCGACTACCACGCCCTGGTCAAGTGCGAGGAGCCGGAGCGCGTTCAGCGCTCGACCCTGGAGATCGCCGCCACCTGGCTGGCCCTGGGGCTGGACACCGAACGCGCGGTGTTCTACCGCCAGTCCGACGTACCCGAAATCCCCGAGCTGACCTGGCTGCTGTCGTGCGTGACGGCCAAGGGCCTGATGAATCGCGCCCATGCCTACAAGGCCGCGGTGGACGACAACCAGCTCGGCGGCGAGGACGCCGATCAGGGTATTACCATGGGCCTGTTTTCTTATCCGGTCTTGATGGCGGCCGACATCCTCATGTTCAATGCCCACAAGGTGCCGGTCGGCAAGGACCAGGTCCAGCACCTGGAAATGGCGCGCGACATCGCCCAGCGCTTCAATCACCGTTACGGCGAGCATTTCGTGCTGCCGGAGGCGGTGGTGGACGAGCATGTGGCCACCTTGCCGGGCACCGACGGGCGCAAGATGTCGAAGAGCTACGACAACACCATTGCGCTGTGGCTGCCGGAGAAGCAGCTGCGCAAGGCGATCATGAAGATCAAGACCAACTCGCTGGAGCCGGGTGAGCCCAAGGATCCGGATACTGCCGCGGTCTACACGGTCTATGCCGCCTTCGCCACGCCGGCCCAGCGCGAGGCAATGCGCCAGGCCTTTGCCGAGGGCATTGCCTGGGGCGAGGTCAAGCAGCAGCTGTTCGCACTGGTCAATGCCGAGCTGGCCGCGCCGCGAGAGCGATATGAGGCCCTGATGGCTGAGCCGGAGCGGGTCGAGCGCGAGCTCAAGCGCGGTGCGGAAAAAGCACGCGCCATGAGCCGGCCGCTGATCGATCGGCTGCGCCACGCGGTGGGTATTCGGCATTTGGCGTGAGCGACCAGAATGAGTGGTGATTTGCATGAGTACTAAGCTGTGGGCTCCGCCCGCGCTCTCGGTGCAGGACGGTTCGACTTTCCCGGCTCGGCATGTCTGGTGCGTGGGTCGCAACTATGCCGAGCATGCGCGCGAGATGGGCGCCGATCCGAGCGCGGCCGAGCCGATCTTTTTCAGCAAGCCGGCCGCCGCCCTGCTGCAGTCCGAGCGCATTCAGTATCCGGGCAATACCGCCGAACTGCATCACGAGGTCGAGCTGGTCGTGGCCCTAGCGAGCGGCGGGCGGGATCTGGACGCTGAATCCGCGCTCGCCTGCGTGGGTTTCTACGCCGTTGGCGTGGACCTGACCCGGCGCGATGTGCAGGTCAGGGCCAAGGCCGCCGGTCACCCCTGGGAGATGAGCAAGGCCTTCGACCAGTCGGCGCCGCTGGGCCTGCTGGTGCCGGCCGAGCGGTGGTCGCCGTCGCCGGATGCGCGGATCAGCCTG
>SLJA01000148.1 GCA_007135355.1 Wenzhouxiangella sp. | reverse complement strand
GCGGTATGACGCGCGCGTTCCTCGTTAATCAGGGCCTGTTCCAGCTGGCCTGGCCGGCGTGCGTGATTGGCGCAGCGCACGGCATTTTATGGACTGGCCTGCTGGTGGTCGGTTTGCTCATGCTGTGGCAGCTGCATCCCAACAATCGTCATCCGCTGGACTGGCGCATGCTGGCCGTGTGCCTGGCGCTGGGCTTTGTGCTCGACAGCGCCTGGGTGCAGCTGGGGCTGCTGCAATACGCGAGCGCCTGGCCGTGGCCGGGTTTTGCGCCGATCTGGATCATGCTGCTGTGGATTGCAGTGGCCTTGGTTATCAATCATTCCATGGCCGCGTTCAAGCAGCGCCTGGTGTTGCTGGCCGTGGCCGGTGGGGTAGGCTCGCCATTTTCCTATTTCGCCGGTTCGCGCTTCGGCGCGGTTGAGTGGTTGGTGCCGGCCTGGCAGGTCATCCTGGCCACGGGTTTGAGCTGGGCAGTGATCCTGCCGTTTTTGTTCTGGTTGGCACGCGAACGTCCCGCCCCGATCGCGGCGCCGGCCTTGGTTTCCACCGCTGAAGAAAGTCAACGTTCATGAAACCCATCGACCTGGCCGAAAAGGGCCTTGCCCCGGACTGGGCCATTCGGGCCGGGATCCGCCAGCTGCTCAAGCGCCGTCTGGCCAACGAGTTCGACGGCGACGTGGAGCGCGCCGGCCAGCGCGCGGCCGAACTGATCAGCGAGCTGGCCGAGTCCCCCGTGGCGATCGAGACCGATGCCGCCAACGAGCAGCACTACGAGGTGCCGGCGGCCTTCTACCAGCTGGCCCTGGGTCGGCGCCTGAAGTATTCCAGCGGCTACTGGCCGGCCGGCGTATCCACCCTGGACGCCGCCGAGGAGGCCATGCTCAAGGCCAGCTGCGAGCATGCCGAGCTGGCCGACGGGCAGCGCATTCTCGAACTGGGCTGCGGCTGGGGCTCGCTCACTCTGTGGATGGCCCAGGCTTATCCGAACGCGCGCATCACCGGCGTGTCCAACTCCGCCTCGCAGCGCGAGCACATCGAAGCGCGGGCGCGGGAACTGGGCCTGGACAATGTCGAGATTCTGACCCGGGATGTCAACGTGCTGGAACTCGACGAGCGTTTCGACCGCGTGGTGTCGGTGGAGATGTTCGAGCACGTGCGCAACTACCGCGTGTTGCTGAACCGGATCGCCAGCTGGCTCAAGCCGCACGGCAAGTTGTTCGTCCACATCTTCTGCCACCGCTACCTGGTTTACCCTTTCGAAACCGAAGGCGAGAGCAACTGGATGGGCCGGTATTTCTTCACCGGCGGCCTGATGCCGTCAGCGGATACCTTGCTGCATTTCCAGGATGACCTGGCACTGGAGCAGCGCAAGCTCTACTCCGGGACGCATTATGGGCGTACCAGCCGAGCCTGGCTGAACAACATGGACGCGAAAAAAGCCGAGGTGAAAGCGGTGATGCAAGGTGCTTATGGCGATGCGGCGGGGCTGTGGCAACAGCGCTGGCGCATGTTTTTCATGGCCTGCGAGGAATTGTTCAATTACGATGATGGCAACGCCTGGCTGGTGGCGCACTATCGGTTTCGGCGTCGTTGATCATGCGATGACCGTTTGAGTCGAAGCCCTGCAAAAGGAAAGAATCGGTTTTGAACGCTTTGAATCAGCTGTTGAAGGGTAATCTCGATACCAAGCTGGTTCGCGTGTTTATCCTGCAGATTCTGGCCATCAGTCTGGCCACCGTGCTGGGTGTCTATGCCGCGGCCCTGGTAGTCGAGCGGGTGCTGGTCAGAGAGGCGCTCAACGGCGAAGCCGAACACTTTTGGCGGCATTACGCGGAAGACCCGGGTTTTGCGTTACCCAACACCAACAACCTGCGGGGTTATCTGGCCCGGGACGAAGACTACAGCGAGGTGCCGGAATGGTTGCAGCTGCAGCCGGAGGGCTTTCGTCGTGCGGTTTCTCGCGCTGGTGACCAACCGGTCATTCATGTCAGTGAGCGCAACGGCGATCGCCTGTACCTGGTGTTCGATGAAGTTCAGGTATCAGCGCTGGCGTTCTACTTTGGCATTGCACCGCTGACCGCGGTTCTACTGCTGATTTACGTCCTGACCTGGGTCGGCTACATCATGTCGCGGCGTGCTGTTTCAACCGTGGTCAAACTGTCTGAAGCCGTTCGCGACTACGATTTCCGGTCGGGGCGTTTCGAGAAGTTCAGTGGTGAGGATTTTGGCGGGGCCGGCGATACTGAATCATTGGCCTTGGTCAATGCCATCAACCAGTTCATCAGCCGGCTTGAGTCGTTTATCCAGCGCGAGCGCAACTTTACCCGCAATGCCAGCCATGAACTGCGCACGCCTTTGGCGGTGATCAAGGCCAACCTGAATCTGTTGGCACGATTCGACGACCCGGCGCGGCGACAGGCGGTGATCGAACGGATGAGCCGAACGGTTGCCGATATGGAATCGCTGGTTGAGACATTGCTGCTGCTGGCGCGGGAAAGTGAGTCCAAGTTGTCCACCTCTTCCATGGTGCTCAATGACCTGTTGCGCGAGCTGCTCGATCAGACTGTCACAGCGCTGGGTAAGGAGGAGATCGAAACCGGCGTCAAAGCCAGTGGCTTGCTCGAGGTGGATGCTCCTGAACGCGTGTTGGCTATTGTGTTCACCAATCTGCTACGCAATGCATTGACTTATACCGAAAGGGGGCGGGTTGATGTGCTGATCGATCATCGCGGGGTGGTGATCCGCGACACCGGCTGCGGCATGGGTGAAGCCGACCTGGAAAACATGTTCGAGCCGTTTTATCGCGGCCATGACCGCAGCAACGAGGGCTACGGGCTGGGGCTTGCCATCGTCAAGCGCCTGTGCAATCGCTTCGGCTGGGATCTGTCGGCTGAGAGTGAACTGGGTGTGGGGACCGAGTTCCGCATCGATTTTCCGCGCGCCCGCTTCAAGCCGTTCGCACAGCCTAAAGAGTCCCCTCAGGCTTGACGGCGCCGGGGCGATACCTCGCCACAGTACAGCACTTCGGGTGCTTTATCATAAGCGGCTGACCGATCTTGAAGCGCAGCCTCCAATGGCGACATCCGCCACCGCCCGAGCCGGTGCCAATATTGCCCTGGTCAAATACTGGGGCAAACGCGACGCGCGGCTCAATCTGCCTGCTGCCGGGTCGCTATCGATCACCTTGGCCGCGCTGGAAACGGTGACCACCGTCAGCCTGGCGCCGGAGCCGGCAGCCGATGAGTTCTTTCTGCAGGGGCGGGCCGAAGACGCTGCGCCGGTTACCCGGGTGCTGGATCTGCTGCGGCCACCGGCGGGCCCGCGTTGCCGCGTGGACAGCGCCAATAACTTTCCTACCGGCGCCGGACTGGCGTCCTCGGCCTCTGGCTACGCCGCCCTGGTGGTTGCGGCAGCGCATCTGTTCGGCGTCGAGCTCGGAGCGCGCGAGTTGTCGGTTATCGCACGCCAGGGCTCCGGCTCCGCGGCCCGCTCTTTGTTTGGCGGATTCTGCCAGATGCATGCCGGCGAACTGCCGGGCGGCGAGGATTGTCATGCCGAGGGCCTGTTCGAAGCATCGCACTGGCCGCTGGAAGTCGTGGTTGCGATCACCGATCGCGGCCCGAAAGCGGTGTCGTCGCGCGACGGTATGAATTTGACCATGGCGACCTCACCGTACTACCGGGCCTGGGTGGACACGGTACCCGGGGACCTGGCGTTAGCCCGCGAGGCGATCGCCCGGCGCGATTTCGAGGCGCTGGCGGCAGTGGCTGAATCCAGCGCCCTGAAAATGCACGCCTCCGCGCTGGCCGCCAGCCCCGGGCTGCTTTACTGGAACGCCGCTACCATGGCTTGCCTGCACGCGGTACGTCAACTGCGCGCGGATGGTACGCCGGTGTTCTTTACCATCGACGCCGGACCCCAGGTCAAGGCCGTTTGCCTGCCGGAAGCGGCCGGCCGGGTGGCCACGATGCTCACTGCGATCAATGGGGTCAGGGAAGTTCTGCGCACGCCGCTGGGTCCGGGAGCGAGGCTCGTCTGAGGTGCGCCGGGTGGATGCCTCGGCTCCCGGAAAGGCGGTGCTAGTCGGCGAATATGCCGTGTTGCACGGCGCGCCCGCCCTGGTTTTGGCCGTGGATCGACGGGTGCGGGTGACAATCCGGAGCTGCGGTTCCGGGCGCAGTCGGCTCGAGGTGCCGCAACTGGCGGCAGACCCGTTGGCGCTGGAGTTCGGGTCGGACGGTTGTCTGCGTTGGCCGGCATCATATGCCGACCGGCCCGAGCTGGACCTGTGTCGAAACCTGCTGACCGAGGCCTTGGGCCAGGCGGGCCATCCCACGCTGCCCGGTCCGGGCGGTTTGCAGATCAGGATTGACAGCGCCGAACTTTTTCTGCAAAACCGGCATTCTCACAGCAAGCTGGGGCTGGGCTCCAGCGCGGCGGTAACCGTGGCACTGACGGCAGCCTTGCAAGCCTATCTGCGGGGGTCGGAGCGGGGCGCGCGGCCCAGTCTGCCTGACTTGCTGGAGAGTCACCGTCGCCAGCAGGGTGGGCGCGGCAGTGGTCTGGACCTGGCGGCTGCGCTCGAGGGCGGGTTGCTGGCCTACCGGCTGGTTGATCAGCGCCCGCAATACCGGACCCTGGTCTGGCCGGCCGATTGGCCGTTATTGTTTGTCTGGAGTGGTGAATCGGCTTCGACCGGAGCGTTCCTGCAACGCTACCAGCAGTGGCGCGCCGTCGATCCGAAGGCCGCCGATGACCTGTGGCGGGCGATGGATGATTGTGCCCGCGAGGCCGTGGCCTGTATTGAGTCTGGCGCTCGTGAGCGTTTCATGACCTGTATCAATAACTATTGTGAGCTGATGGGTAAAATTGGAGACCGAATTCACGCGCCGGTATTAAGCCCGCGGCACCAGCGACTGGCTGCCATCGCGCTTGAAAGCGGCGCGGCCTACAAGCCCTGCGGTGCCGGGGGCGGGGATCTGGGTATGTTCATGGCCGCCGATGACGTGCGGCTGGAGCAACTCAGATCGCGCATCCAGGCCCAGGGATTTGGCGAGCTGGCGTTAAAACCGGCGCTCACTGGACTACAACTGGCACTGACCGACAATGCTCGGGGGTAGCCTTCAGCCGCCCTCTGAAAAAGAGACTGCCTGCATGGAAAAATCACGGATTCCACGGTTTTACAAAATGTCTGTGCCTGAACGGGTGCGGACCGTACGCGATCGCGGCCTGATCGGCCCGGAGGATTATCAGAGCCTGCAATCCGGCCGGCATACGCTGTCGGTGCAGCTGGCCGATAAGATGATTGAAAATGTCATCGGCGTCATGGGTTTGCCGGTCGGCTTGGGGCTCAACTTCCTGATCAACAGCAAGGAATACGTGGTGCCGCTGGTGGTCGAGGAGCCTTCGATTGTGGCGGCTCTGGGCTCGGCGGCCAAGCTGGCCCGCGACGGCGGCGGCTTCGAGGTCGACAGTGACGAGCCGATGCTGATCGGCCAGGTGCAGATTGTCGATGTGGCCAATCCGGCCCGAGCCAAGTCGGCGCTACTGCAACGCAAGCATGAAATCCTCAACCTGGCCAACAGCCTGCACCCCAAAATGGTGGCGCGCGGGGGCGGCGCGCGCGATCTGGAAGTGTTTATTCATCCATCCGATGGCGCCGGTGGGGACATGGTCATCGTGCACCTGCTGGTCGATACGCGGGATGCCATGGGAGCCAACCTCGTCAATACGATGTGCGAGGGCGTCGCGTCATTGGTCGAGGCCATCAGCGAGGGACGAGTTTTTCTGCGCATTCTGTCCAATCTGGCTGACCGGGCGCTGGTGCGAGCCAGGGTGCGGATTCCGGTGGCCTCGCTGACCGGCAAGGGCTTTGACGGGGCGCAGGTCCGCGACGGCATCATTGTGGCCAATGATTTTGCCCGCATCGACCCCTATCGGGCCGCGACGCACAACAAGGGCATCATGAACGGCATCGACGCCGTGGCGCTGGCTACCGGCAACGATTGGCGCGCCATTGAGGCCGGTGCCCACGCCTATGCGGCGCGCGGTGGCCGATACACCGCGCTGACGCAGTGGTACAAGGCGGAGAATGGTGACCTGGTCGGACAGCTAGAGATTCCGATCAAGGTCGGCATCGTCGGCGGCCCGCTGCAGACCAACCCGACGGTGGCTCTGAATCTGCGCATGCTCAAAGTCGACAGCGCCCGCGAGCTGGCCGAGGTCATGGGTGCCGTCGGTCTGGCCCAGACCTTCTCCGCCCTGCGCGCTCTGGTCACCGAAGGAATCCAGCAAGGCCATATGACGCTGCATGCGCGCAGTGTGGCCACGGCGGCAGGCGCACCCGCTGAATTGTTCGATACGGTTGTCGACCGTCTGATCGCCTCGGGTGACATCAAGATCTGGAAGGCGGAGGAAATTATCGAGACGGTGCGCAAACAGGCCCGCCCTGCTGCAGTGGCCAGCGAAACCGGGGTTCTGGAAGGCGAAGCCGTCGGCGCCGGGCACGGCAAGATCATTTTGCTTGGCGAACACTCGGTGGTCTATGGTCGTCGCGCCATCGCCGCCCCGATTCCCCTGGCCATTCAGGCCCGAATCGAGGACTCCGCGGCGGGCATCGATCTGATCATTCCGCGCTGGAGCATTGAGCAGCGCCTGGACTTTAATGCCAAGCGTCCGCCCTCGTTCACTCGCTCTCTGGCGCGCGTGCTGGAATCGCTGGGACTGAGCGGGCGCGGCATGCGTATCGAGGTCTTTCCCAATGTGCCGCGGGCCATGGGCCTGGGCGGCTCCGCCGCGCTGGCCGTTGCGGTGTTACGGGCCTTGGATCAACATTTCAAGCTGGGGTTGAGCGACGAACGTATCAATGAACTGGCCTTTGAATGCGAGAAAGTCGCACATGGCACGCCGTCTGGTCTGGACAACACCCTGGCTACTTATGGCCAGTTCATGTTGTACCGCTCGGGCCAGGTGCAGGAGCGCCGTCCGATTGTTGTCGATGAGCCGCTGCCTATGGTCATCGGCATGAGCGGCGTTGAAAGTCTGACCGCGCGCACCGTGGCCCGGGTGCGGGAAGCCTGGCAGCGCAATCCGGAGCTGTATGAACGGATATTCAATGAAATCGACAGCCTGGTCGGGGTCGGCCTGGAAGCGCTGGAGAAAAAGGATTACGAGACTTTGGGTGAGACGATGAATATCAACCAGGGCCTGCTCAACGCCATGCAGGTGTCGAGCTGGGAGCTGGAAGAGTTGGTGCAGATTGCCCGCACCCATGGTGCGCTGGGCGCCAAGCTCACGGGCGGCGGCGGTGGCGGATCCATCATTGCCCTGTGTCCCGATTCCGCGCCAAAGGTGGCGCGGGCCATTCGCGAGGCCGGCTATCATGCCATCGAGGTGCAAGTTGGTGATGCCTGAGCGTGCTGGTCCGGCGCGCGTAGTGTCGTCGGACTCTGAATCACTGATCCTGGTCGATGCCGCGGATAACGAGATCGGCGTTCTGAGTAAGGGTGAGTGTCATGATGGCGACGGCCTGCTGCACCGGGCGTTTTCAGTGTTTCTGTTCGATCAGCAAGGCCGTTTGCTGATCCAGCAGCGCGCCGCCGGCAAACGGCTGTGGCCGCTGTACTGGGCCAACAGCTGTTGTTCGCACCCCCGTGCCGGGGAAACCATGGCCGAGGCCACGGAACGGCGCATGCTGGAAGAGCTTGGCGTGCGCTCCCCGCTACATTTCGTCTACAAGTTCGCCTATCAGGCCAACTACGAAGATTTGGGCGCCGAACACGAGTTGTGTTGGGTCTACGTGGGTCAAGCTGAACGGTTTCAACTGCGGCCCAACCCCAGCGAGCTGGCGGCTTGGAAGTTCGTCAGCCCAGAAGAAGTCAACCGGATGATGAGCAGCGGTCACGAGCTCATCGCGCCCTGGTTCCGCCTCGAGTGGCAAGCTCTGACCGGACCCTACCGCGATGTGGTGAAGGAGGCCCTGGCCTGATCGGGCCAGAGCCTCCTTGATGATGGCTTAAGCGTCTTCCGGCGCGGCCAGCTTGAAGCCCATGCCTTGCACGGTGTGCAGTAGCTTGGTTTTGTAAGGTCGATCTATGCCCTTGCGCAAGTTGTACATATGCGAGCGCAGGGTATCTGAATCCGGCAGCATGTCGCCCCAGAGTTCATTTTCCAGCTGCTCCCGACTGACCAGTCGCGGCGATTCGCGCATCAGCACCTTGAGGATGCGAATAGATGTCGGCGACAGGTTGACCCGTTCGCCCTCGCGTTCCACGCGCATGGTTTTGGGGTCAAACACCAGATCGCCCACACGCATCGCGCCATCAGACATCTCGCCGCGGGCGCGGCGAATCAGGGCGCGAACGCGCACCGCAAGCTCTTCCATCTCGAACGGCTTGACCAAATAGTCATCGGCCCCGGCATTGAAACCGGCAACTTTGTCGTCCAGCTGATCCCGTGCGGTCAGCATCAGAATGGGCGTACCATCACCGCGCTCGCGCAGGCGCTCGCACACCCGGATGCCGTCGATTTTCGGCAGCATCAAATCCAGAACGATGACATCGTAGGGGTTTTCGTCCAACAGGTTGAGTGCAATGGCGCCGTCGGCGGCAAAATCCATCGCGAACCCGCTGCTTTCCAGATAGTCACCGATACTGGCTGCCAGATCATTGTGATCCTCAACCAGCAGGATCGTTGCATTACCTTCATTGTCGCCCATGGCGCGCTCCTTCACGTTTGTGATTTGACAATTGTGAAGGAGGGGCGTGAAGTTCCGATGAAGCACGGTTTACGGGTTACGGGTTACGGGAATGCGCGGTTTAATTCGCCCGTAAACCGTAAACCGTAAACCGTAAACCGTAAACCGTTCACCGCTTCATATAGTTGAAGAATTCTTCGTTGGTCTTGGTGACCTTGAGCTTGTCGAGCATGAACTCAATCGCCTGAGCTTCGTCCATGGGCTGGAGGATGCGGCGCAGGATCCAGGTTTTCTGCAGCTGGTCGTTGCCGACCATGAGTTCTTCGCGGCGGGTGCCGGAGCGGTTGATGTCGATGGCTGGATAGACCCGCTTCTCGGCAATGCGCCGGCTTAAGTGGATTTCCATGTTGCCGGTGCCCTTGAACTCCTCGTAGATCACCTCGTCCATCTTGGAGCCGGTATCGACCAGGGCGGTGGCGATGATGGTCAGGCTGGCGCCG
>SLJA01000073.1 GCA_007135355.1 Wenzhouxiangella sp. | reverse complement strand
TTCAGGTTGATCTCGTCATAGCCATATTCAGCCCCGATGCGCGCCGCCCGCGCCAGCTCCTCCGGTTCGCTGCCGCCCAGTTGCAGGGCGACCGGGTGCTCGGCCGGATCAAACCCAAGCAGGTGATCGCGGTCGCCATGAATCACCGCACCGGTGGTGACCATTTCCGTGTACAGCAGAGCCTGGCTGTTGAGCTGGCGATGGAAAAACCGGCAGTGCCGGTCGGTCCAGTCCATCATCGGCGCCACGCTCAGGCGGGCCACTGGCGCAACCTGCATTTCCGGACCCATTCAGCTTCGCCGCCGGATACCGCTTTCGGTCGCCACCAGCACCACGTCGGCCGGACGGCGGGCGAACAGGCCGCAGGTGACCACGCCGGGGATCTGGTTGATCTCGCTCTCGAGCTTGACCGGCTCCATGATGTCGAGCTTGCGCACATCCAGGATCAGGTTGCCGTTGTCGGTGGTGTAGCCCTGGCGCAGTTCCGGCCGACCGCCCAGGCCGACCAGCTTGCGCGCCACGAAGGCCCGGGCCATGGGCAAGACTTCGACCGGCATGGGGTATTCACCCAACACCTTGACGCACTTGGTCTCATCGACAATACAGACAAAACGGCGGCTGGCTGCGGCAATGATTTTCTCGCGCGTCAGCGCCCCACCGGCACCCTTGATCATGCGCTTGTGTTCATCGACCTCGTCGGCGCCGTCGATGTAAAGCTCCAAGTCGCCGGTGTGGTTCAAGTCCATGATCTCGACACCGATTTCGCGCAGGCGCGCGCTGGTGGCCTCGGACGATGACACCACGCCTTTAACGCGGATACCGCTTTCGGCCAACTCGTCAATAAAGGCATTGACGGTAGAGCCGGTGCCCACGCCCAGCACCATGTCCGGCTTGACGTATTCCAGCGCCGCGCGGGCCACTTCGATTTTCAGACGCGCCTGGCTCATGTCTGCTCCAGCCCCAGCAGGTAATCCCACTGCGCTTCGGTGACCGGCATGATCGACAGGCGGTTGCCCTTGCGGGTCAGGGCAAAATCGCCCAGCGCCTCGGCGTGCTCCTTGATCTCGGCCAGCGAGATGACGCGCTTGAGGTGGCGCTGGTATTTGACATCGATCAGGATCCAGCGCGGATCGTCGGGATCACTCTTGGGATCGAAATACTTGGAGTCGGGATCGAACTGGGTCGGGTCCGGATAGGGCTTGCTGGACACTTCGGCGATACCCACGATACCCGGCACCTTGCAGTTGGAGTGGTAGAAGAAAATCTGGTCGCCCATTTTCATGTCATCGCGCATGAAGTTGCGCGCCTGGTAGTTGCGCACGCCATCCCAGGGCTCGGTCTTTTTCGGCCGTGCCTTGAGATCGTCGATGCCGAAGGCGTCAGGCTCGGACTTCATCAACCAGTAGGCCATGGCTGCTTTTCGCTTCTTTTGATCGAAACCGCAAGTCTATCAGTTCGCCCCGACTACCGAGATCGATCAAGCCCCTGCCGCTGGCCTCATCGGTCAGGCCGCTCGAACCAGCGCAAACCTTGTTCAGTCACCACACCGTCCAGCGGAACGTCCCAACGCTGCAAAGGCAGGCTATCAACCTGCTGCAGTCCGTAGGCCACTCCGATCAGACGCGGACGTTCGTCCATTGAACGTTGCAGGCAAAAGCTGAAAGTCCGATCGTAGTAACCGCCGCCCATGCCCAGACGGCCACCGAGGGGCGAGAACGCGACCAGCGGTAACAACACCCAGTCGAGTTGATCGGCCGGGCAGGTTTCGCCCTCCAGCGGCTCGGGAATGCGATAACGGTTTGCCGTCATGCGCGCATTGGGGTGCCAACGGCGGAACTGCAAAGTCTGTTCAACCAAAACCGGTAGATGCACGCAATGCTCCGCCTCATGCAATGCGGCCAAGGCCGGGCCCAGATCCGGCTCACCGCGGCAAGCGAAGTAGGCCGAAAGCTTCAGCCCCGCACTTTGTTCCAGTCCGCGCACGAGGTGTCCGCAAATACGTAGATCAAGCCGAGCCCGGTCGGAGGCGGGCAAGCCTTGGCGCGCCGCCTGCAACTCCCGACGCAGCGTGCGCTTGATGGTGGCCGAGCAAACCGGAGCTTCCATGCAGACCTTGTTTACGAGGACGCGTCCGGATTCGGCGCGCAATAGCCAATGATGGTTGAAATCGGGGAGTGGCGCTCTCCACCTGTGCCGCTGCAGGTCGGTGACCTTGAACCAGGGGTTCAAGTGGGTTGGCTCTCCAGGCCATCAGGGAACTCGCGTTTTAAAGCGAACTCCACACCGGTCCGGGAAGCCGCCATCCCAAGGTCAAAAAGTAGGGACAAGGCATATTACGTTCCCGCTGGCAAACACCGCAGAGAGCGCCTGATCTCTACTCTAGTCCCGCGCCAAGGCCTGGTCAAGCCTGCCAGACAACTCACTGATTTTACGATCTATTTTTTCCTGCCGCTCGCTGCTTTCCTGGCGCAGCTTGAGAATCTCCTCGGACAGGTTGAGCGCACACATCACGGCAATCTTCTCCATCGAGCTGACCCGCCCGGAATCCCGGATCTGGCGCATCTGCTGATCAAGAAACAAAGCCGATTCCATCAACTCGCGACGTTGTTCCGGCGCGCACATGACACGGTATTCGCGCTCGAGAATGCGGACGGTGACTGGTTCGCTGGATGCTGACATGGGATTCCAATTAGCCGGCGGTTTCAAGCGACTTGAGGCGCTCGATCATGGATTCCACGCGCGAGCGCGCCTCTTCATTACGCTGCACCAGACCCGCCCGCTCCGCCACCAGCGACTGCTGGCGCACGTGCAGGGATCGATTTTCCTCCTCCAGTGCGGCCAGGCGCTCAAGCAGGGATTCGATTTGGGCTTGCAATCGATCCAGTTCTCCAATGGTCTGCTGTAGTGAAGTCACGCCTGAGTCCTGTGTGTGCGGTTTCTTTTGCTTACAGACGCTTAATGATAGGTCTTAAAGTGGGCCGCGGACAAGCGCAATCGCGCTGGGCCCGCGCCGGCCTGAACGGGGCCTGCCGGTCTCAGTGTTAAAATTCAAGCGTGATGAACACTCAACAAGAATCCAAACTGGCCTGGATCCTGGCCTTGGCTGCGGAACCGAAGCCCGACCAGGTCGCAGAAACCCATGCCGTGGTGGTCGGCTTGCTTTGCGCCAAACCGGATCAGTCGCCCGAAGACCTGGCGCGCCATCTGGCAGCGCTGCAGGTTGGCGACTGGAGTTCAGCGCAGATCATGGATCAGCTCGGCTCCGCGCTGCAGGCTTTGCGCGAGGAATTGGCCTCCAGCGATCTTCGCTTCCAGCCGCTGTTGCCATCCGAAGACCGCGGTCTGCATGAGCGCACCCAGTGCCTGGCCCACTGGTGCTCCGGCTTCTTGACCGGATTCGGCGCTGGACAGCCCAGCATTTCCGGCTCGGACGCGCGCGAGGCACTGCAAATGCTTGAGCAAATTGCGCGCGCGGCCACCGACAGTGAAGCCGACCAGGAAGCCGAAGAAGGCGCGTATGCCGAGCTGGTCGAGTTTGTTCGCGTTGCCGTGTTGCTGCTACGCGAAGACAACCTGCCCCGACCTTGATGAAGCCCGCATGATCAAAGCAGAGGAATTTTCCCGCCGACGCGCTCGGCTGCTGGCCGAAACAGGCCAAGGATCGATGATTGTCATGGCCAGTGGCCGCGAGTCGCTGCGCAACGGCGACAGCCACTATCCGTTCCGTCAGGACAGCGATTTCTGGTATCTGACCGGCTTTGATGAACCGGAGGCCGTGCTGGTGATCATTCCAGGGCGCGAGTCGGGCGAGCAGTTGATGTTTCTGCGCGAACGGGATCCGGAACGGGCGCAGTGGGACGGCCCTCGACTGGGCCTGGAAGGTGCCCGCGAGCTGCTGGGCATGGACGATGCCTTCCCGATCCACGATCTCGACGACATCCTGCCGGGCCTGATGGAGGGCTGCGAGCGCCTGTTCCACCTGGTCGGCAAGGATCCGCTGTTCGACCAACGCGTGCTCGGTTGGCGCAACCAGCTCAGGGCTCGCTCGAAAGGACAGAAAGGACCCGGCGAGATCGTCTCGCTCGAGCATCTGCTGCACGAGCAACGCTTGATCAAGTCCAGCGAAGAAATCCGCTGCATGCGCCGTGCCGCCGCCATTGCCGCCGGCGCCATGAGCCGCGCCATGCGCCATTGCCGACCGGGCATGAACGAGGCCGAGATCCAGGCCGAGCTACTCCATGAGTACCACCGTCATGGCTGTCAGCCGGCCTACCAGCCGATCGTTGCCGGGGGCGCCAACGCGCTGATCCTGCACTACATCACCAACAACCAACTGCTACCGGAATCCGGCCTGCTGCTGATCGATGCCGGCTGCGAGTATCACAACTACGCCGCCGATATCTCGCGCACATTTCCGGTTTCGGGTCGCTTCGGCCCGGCCCAGCGCGATGTCTACGAGCTTGTGCTGGCCGCGCAACAGGCCGCCATTGACCAGGTCCGGGCCGGACAGCCTTACGATGCCTTCCATGAAGCTGCTGTGCGCGTTCTGACCCAGGGTCTGATCGACCTGAAATTGCTCCAGGGCAGCGTCGATGACAACATCGAACAGCAGCACTTCCGCCGCTTTTACATGCACAAGACCGGCCACTGGCTGGGCCTGGATGTGCATGATGTCGGCGATTACCGCATCGAGGGTCAATCGCGGCTGTTGGAGCGCAACATGGTGGTCACGGTCGAGCCGGGCCTGTACATTGGCGCCGAAGACGACATCCCCGAGCCCCTGCGCAACATCGGCGTTCGCATCGAGGACGATATCCGCGTGACCAGCGGCGACCCGGAAAACCTGACTCACGCGGTGCCGAGCGCGGTCGAAGAGATCGAGGCGCTGATGCAGCGATGAGCGAGTTCGACGTCATTTTTGCAGGCGGCGGCCTGGTCGGAGCCGCCGCAGCGGTGGGCCTGGCCCACGCCGGGCGACGTGTGGCGGTGATCGAGGCCGCCGAGCGCCAGGCCAATCATCAGCCCAGCTACGACGACCGAACCCTGGTCATCAATGCCGCGTCTTTGAACATTCTTGCAGGCCTCGGTCTATTGCCAGCGCGCCTGGCGCGCACACCGGTCCGGCGTATTCGCATCACTCGCGCCGGCGGTTTCGGTCTGCTCGAGCTACGCGCCGCCGACTACCAGCGCGAACAGTTCGGCGCCGTCATCGTGGCCCGCGAACTCGGCAACGTCTTGCTGGAAGCCATGCACAACACGCCCGGCATCACCGAACTATGCCCGGCGACACTGGAAACCTTCACTGTTGAGTCCGATCACGTGCGGGTGCGCCTGGGCGACGGCAACCGGGTGCGCACCCGCTTGCTGGTCGGCGCCGACGGTACGCGCTCCATGGTGCGGCAGATCGCCGGGCTGGCGTCCCGACACCACGACTATGGCCAGTCGGCGATGATTTTCAACGTGCGGCCCGGCCGTGCGCCGGCCGACACCGCCTGGGAGCGCTTCACGCCGCAAGGCCCGTTGGCGCTGCTGCCCCAGCCCGAAGGCCGCCTGGGCGTGGTCTGGATCGACGCCAGCCCGGCCGTCGATCGCGCCATGAACTGGGATGACGACACCCTGATCGGCCATCTGAATCGTCGCTTCGGCCCCGCCCTGGGCGGGTTCTCCCGGCCCGGCAAACGTGCGCGCTATCCGCTGGTGCAGCAGCGCACGCCGCGGCCGGTTGGCGAGCGCGTGGCGGTGATCGGCAACGCGGCCAACAGCGTGCATCCGGTCTCGGCCCAGGGTTTCAATTTGGGTTTGCGTGACGTCGCCGGACTGGTCGAGGTGCTGCAGCGCCACGATGATCCCGGCTGCGCGGCAGCGCTGTCGGCTTACGCCGAGCGGCGCCAGCCAGATCAGGAAGCCACGGTCCGTTATACCGACACACTGGCGCGGGCCTTCACCAACCCCTCGCTGCTGGCCAGAACCGGGGCCGGATTGGGACTGGCGGCCCACGCGATCATCCCCGGCCTGAGCCGCCGGCTGGTGCAGGCGGCCATGGGCTTTCGTGAACCCGTCAGCCAACTGGCGCGGGGCCCGGCCTGATGCCCCTGGGCTCGCTGGACTTCGATGTCATCGTGGTCGGCGGCGGCGTGGCCGGTGCAGCCTGCGCCGCGCTGCTGGCGCTGCAAGACCGTCGGGTCGCACTGGTCGATGCGCGGCGACCCTCATTCCGGGCGCCGGACGGCGAATACGACCCGCGCGTGGTGGCGATCAGCCCGGGTTCGCGGCGCGTGCTGGTTGGCGCGGGCGGCTGGCAGCGGCTCAATACCGAGCGTCTGGCGCCATACCAGCGCATGGAGGTGCATTCAGCCTCGCTGCAGGTCGCTTTTGCCGCCGCCGAGCATGGCCTGGACGAACTGGGCTGGATTGCTGAAATCCCGGCGCTGGAGACCGCGGTATGGGAAGCCCTGGAGCACGACAAGCGCGTCCAGTTGTTTGCACCGGGCGGCTGGGAGCGGGTCGAGCTGGTCCAGAACCTGGTGCGGTTGCAGCTGATTGACGGACCACAGCTGCGCGCTGGTCTGCTGGTCGCCGCTGACGGCGCGCGTTCCCGGCTGCGCCGGCACGCCGGCATCGAAATCGATGAGTGGCACTATAACCAGGAAGCGCTGATCGGCCCCGTCACCACCGAACAGGCAAACCGTGGACTCGCCTGGCAGCGTTTCACCGAGCATGGCCCATTGGCCCTGCTGCCCCTGCCTGATGGTCGTTCGTCCATTGTCTGGTCGCAGCCCACCGAGCGATCGCGCACACTGCGTGAATTAAGCTCCGACCAATTCGCGGAAGAGATCAACCGTCATCAGGATTCACCACTGGGTGCGGTCACCGCGGCCGGGAACCTGCATACCTTGCCGCTGGTGCGGCGGAGGGCCCGGCGCCTGGTGCAGAATCGACTCGTATTGATGGGAGATGCCGCGCGCTCGGTTCACCCCCTGGCCGGACAGGGTCTGAATCTGGGTTTGCTGGACGCGGCGGCGCTGGCCGAGGTACTCGAACACTGGGACGGCAAAGATCCATCGCCAGCACTGAAACGTTACCAGCGCTGGCGCCTGAGCCAGTCCACGCTGATCGGCGGCGGCATTCACGCTATCAACGAGGTCGTGCGCGCGCCGGCCGGCCTTGGACGGCACCTGCTCGGTCTGGGTTTCGGCCTGACCGGCCAGTTCTGGCCGCTGCGTGAGGCGTTTGTCGCTCGGGCCTGCGGCATCGACAGTGACAGTCCAAAGTTGGCCCGCGTCGGGCCGACGGCATGAATGCTGGAGACGCTGATGGCCGCGCGCGTGATCGTCGTCGACCCCGCGGGTGCTTCTGCTAGCATAGCGCCCTCTTTTGCCTAAGTGCATGCTTTGACCATGGCTCATCCTTTCGTCAATATCGCCTCCGAAGCCGCGCGCAAGGCTGGCGGCCTGATGCGCAAGTACCGCGACCGGCTCGACAGCATTCCGGTCGAGCGCAAGGCCCGCCACGACTATGTCAGCGACGTCGACCGGGCCTGCGAGCAGGTCATTCGCGAGCATATCCTGCGTCTGCACCGGGATCACGCCATCCTCGGCGAGGAAGGTGGGCAGGTCGGCGACAGCGATCACCTCTGGATCATCGACCCGCTGGATGGCACCAGCAACTATCTGCGCGGCATTCCGCACTACGCGGTCTCGATCGCGCTGAAAATCAAGGGTCGGATCGAGCACGGCGTGGTCTACGACCCAATGCGCGACGAGATGTTTACCGCCAGCCGCGGCGAGGGCGCTTTCCTCAATGACCAGCGCATCCGCGTCTCGGGCCGCAAGGACTTGAGCGGCGCCGTGCTGGCCACGGCTTTCCCCTTCCGCACCCGCCGCCTGATGCCGGCCTACCAGGGCATGTTCGATGCCCTGTTCGACAAGATCGAAGACATCCGCCGCGCCGGCACCGCGTCGCTGGATCTGGCCTACGTGGCGTGCGGCCGCATTGACGGTTACTGGGAGCTGAATCTGGGGCCCTGGGACATCGCCGCCGGCGCCCTGCTGGTGCAGGAAGCCGGCGGCGTGGTCATGGACGTGGCCGGCGGCGAGCGCTGGCTGGACAGCGGCCACATCATCGCCGCCCCCTTCAAGCTCGTCACCCCCATCCGCCACGCCATCGAACCACACCTCACCGACGGCATCCGGGCCAAGCTGGGGCGTTCGACCTAGGAGCCTTGAAAACCCAAGCCTCACGCAGAGCCGCGGAGACGCAGAGCACGCGGAGGAAAAGAGCGCTTCAAATCTCTTCAAATCTCCGCGGGTTCTTCGTCTCTACGCGAGTAAAGCCAGCTTTGGGAAACCCAAAGCTTTGAGGCATCCGGCAGAGCGCGCGGACAATAAGATCGTTGAAACCTCTGCGTGCTCAGCGGCTCTGCGCCTCCGCGTGAGGCAATCGAGCCTGAATCTCCCTAGACGTTTCAAGCCGTGCTGATCAGCCGCCGGGCCTTGAGGCCGCCGTGGCCGTCGGCTTCGCCTACGCCGATAAAGCCTTGCGGGCCGTAGACTCGCACTAGTCCGCTAGCGCGCTGATCCAGGCCGGCCAGGCGCTGCCCGGTCAGCAGGCGCGCCGCTGAAGCTTCGTCCAACCGCACCTCCGGCAGCGCGACCAGCGCCCGGTCGGCGGGTTTGAGCAGGGCGCGGGCCTGTTCGCGGTCCATCTCGCACAGATGGTCCAGATCGACGGCATCGGCGACGTCAAACGGCGCGCCGCGGACGCGGCGCAGGGCGCTTAAGTGCGCGCCGCAGCCCAGGGCTTCGCCCAGATCACGGGCCAGTGAGCGGATGTAGGTGCCCTTGGAGCAGTGCACGCCCAAGCGCATTCGTTCGCCGTCGAAGCTCAGCAGTTCCAGTTCGTGAATGGTGACCGGGCGAGCGGGTCGTTCCACGGTCTCGCCACGTCGCGCCTTGCTATACAAGCGCTCGCCGCCCTGCTTCAGCGCCGAGTACATCGGCGGCACCTGATGGATGGGGCCGCGCAGTGGCGCCAGCGCCCGCTCGATGTCGGTTTCGTCCAGATCAGGCACGGAACGGCGCTGAATGATCTCGCCCTCGGCGTCGTCGGTATCGGTCACCGCGCCCAGGCGAACTTCAGCCAGGTAGGCCTTGTCGCTGTCAAGCAGAAACCCGGCCACCTTGGTCGCCTCCCCAAAGCACAACACCAGCAAGCCCGAGGCCATCGGATCCAGCGTCCCCGTATGCCCCGCCTTGCGAATCCCAAGCACCCGCTTGGCC